>NZ_DATAGQ010000173.1:0-40920 GCF_036263595.1 Geminicoccus sp.
CCTAAACGTCAGGAGGCACCATCACCTGAGGAACCCGCTAAGCCTTCGCATAGAAAGGCCGGTTTGGTGGGTGTACACAGACTCGAACTGTGGACCCGCTGATTAAGAGTCAGCTGCTCTACCAACTGAGCTATACACCCACCGGCGGTGGCGCGGAGATAGGGGAAGGCGCGGCGGGCGTCAACACCCCGGCGCCACGAAAGCGGTAGGGGATCGGCAAGGCAGCGTTGCGAGACCGTTGCGTAGAATGTCAGGCGCGGCTATCGAGGCCCAGGCGCGGGTGTAGCTCAGTGGTAGAGCAGTAGCTTCCCAAGCTACGTGTCGAGGGTTCAATTCCCTTCACCCGCTCCAAGCTCCCCTCATGTCGCCAGTCTCGCCGCCACCATGGCCATCATGTCCGCGGCCGAGCGCGACGCCTCCCCTTCGACCCGGCGGTAGGCCGCCACCACCGAACGCCCGAACGGCGTCAGCTCGGCACCGCCGCCTTGCGCGCCACCATGGCGGGAGGCGACCAGCGGGTCGGTGAACATCCGGTTCAACTCGTCGATCAGCGACCAGGCGCGCTTGTAGGACATGCCGAGCGCGCGCCCGGCCGCACTGATCGAGCCGGTCTCGCCGATCGCCTCCAGCAGCCTGACCTTGCCGGGACCCAACCGGCGCCCACCGACAAAATCAATCCGGACGCTGATCGACACCTGCATGCCATGGCCCTCCCGCCGCGCGCTCATCCTGCACGCAGGACGCGACGGTGCGAATGGCCGGCGTTCAGCCGCGGGCGTGCATGGGGACCAGATGGTTGTCCCAAGCCACGCGTGCCTGGGCCAGGTCGTTCGTCCGCCCGCTCGGCGCGTCGATCTCGATCAGACGCCCGGTACCGCTGCTGGCGATGAAGCGGCCGGCCGATCCTTCCGCGGCGATGCCGCAGCCATCCGGCAACGGGACCTCGTGGCGGATGGCCCCCTCGCCGTCCAGGATCAGGATGCGGTCGGCTCGCGGGCAGGACACCGCCAGCCATTGGCCGCTCGTGTCGAAGGCGATGCTGCCGGTATACTGGCGCAGCTCAGCCGCCCGTGGCCTCAACTCGTCGGCCAGCCGGAAGCCGCTGCCGTCCATGATCGCCACGAGCGGCACCTCGGCCAGGGGATCGCCCTGGAATTGGCAGGCGCAGGCGATGCGGCCCTGCGCATTCACCGACAGATGGCGCAGCGAGAGCTGGTGCAGGTCCCCTTCCAGCGGGAACTGCTCGATGAGCCGCCCCGATTCCATCTCCATGAGCGCCAGCGAGGGACGCATCGTGTCCAGGTTCAGCTTCAGGCGCTTGCTCTGCGGATGGCTCAGGATGCCGCCCACGGCCACCGCCAGGGTCTTGTTGTCCGGCATGACCGTCACGTCGTGCGGGCCGATGCCGTAGGCCGGCAGCTCCGCGAGCTTCCTGAACCCGTCCAGGACATCGTAGACCCCGAGTGCGCCGTCTTTGCCGTCGAACCGGTTCTCCACCGCGAGCAGCAGGCGTCCGTCCGGCGTGAACGTGCCGTGGCCGGCGAAGTGACGGCCCTGCTCGGTCTCGAACACCGCCATGCGCTCGCCCGTCGCTGTTGCGAAGGCCACGGCGAAGACGCCGGGACGCCTTGCGAACACGACCGCCAGGTCCTCGCTCGGATGGACCGCGAAGCTGTGGCCGCGTGCCGGCAGGTGAATGCCGAACGGGCTGTTGCCGTCCGGGGCAAGCCCGGCCGCACCGTCGCCGCCGACAGGCTCGGTACGGCAGCCCAGCCATCGCGGCGTGACCCCGCCATGCTCGGTCGCCGCCGCCATGGCCAGCACGGGATCGACGAACGGCAGGCCCGCCAGCATGTTCAAAAGCGGTCGGCGCGCGAGCTTCATGTCAGTCGCCATCCAGCGCGTTGAACCCGAGTGTCTCGCCGATGGCCGGTGCCAGCCGCTCCACCACCAAAAGCCGCCATTGCTGGACCTCGTGCAGCAGCGCCTCCACCTGCGCCCGTCCAGCCGGATCGCTCACGGCCTGGTCGAGCGGCATCGCGACGTCTGCCAGCGCCCTCCGAGTGCGGGCGAACTGGTCGCGCAGTATCCGGTCCAGCTGCGGCCTGACCTCGCTGTCGGCCAGGCGCGTCGCCACGCCGTCCGGCGGAAGGTAGATCCCCTCCACCGCATCCAGCGATGCGCCGATCAGGTCGAGCGACAGGCCGCTGCGCCAGGCTTCGGCGCGCTGGCCGCGGGCCGTCTGGATGTCCAGGCCGAGCGGGCGGTCGATCTTCTCCTGCGAGATCCGGTCCAGGCTGTCGCGCATCGACACGAACAGGAGCCGCTGGCGGTCGGTGGCCGAGAGCCGGGTGGTGGTGAAGGTGGACGCGGTCTCCTGGCCCAGCGCCGCCTGGGTCCGCCCCACCTCCCGCAGCATGGCGCAGCGGACAGGCGACAAGGGATCGTCGTCAAACAGCACGATCTCTGCCAGGCCCAGCCCGGTCGACGCCAGGCCCTGCGGTTCGCCGCTCGCCAGTGCCTTGCCGATCTGCCGGGTGGCCGAACCATGCGGGTCCGGCCAGAACCAGACCTGGCTCGGCAGGTCGCGCGACGCCGCCGGGCCGACCAGCCAGGGCCGTGCCTGCTGCCAGCGGATCGCGAGGTCGCGAAAGGCGCTCCTGGCCGTAGCCAGGGCAGCCGGATCCGGTGTCGCCGGCGGCGGCGGGCAGGCCGTGGCCGTGGCGCCATTAAAAGTAGCGGCCGCCTGGCTCCAGGCTTCCACCGCCTGGTTGCCGCGCTCCGCCAAGTCCGCTTCGGCCAACGACGCGGTGACGAGCAGGATCCCGGTGGCCAGGCCCAGAAGGCGCATCGGATCAGAGACCTTTCAGGAAGTCGAGGAGCCGGTCGCGGTCCGCCGCCGGCATGGACGTGACGTTTGCGACGGACATGCTCGCCTCGCCGCCGTGCCACAAGATGGCTTCCATGGCGTCGCGCGCCCTTCCGTCGTGCAGTAACGGCAAATTGTTCTGCAGGCGGGTCCCCAGCCCCCAGAGCGGCGTGGTGCGCCAGCGCTTCCGGTCCGGATCGTCCGGATCGTCGTCGGCCAGCCCATCTCCCAGGTCATGCGAGCGGAAGTCCGAATAGGCGGCGAGCCCGCCTGCCTGCGGCTGGTGGCAGGCCGCACAGCCGGCAGCGTCGAAGCGGGCCAGGCCTTGCGGATCCGGTGGTGCCAGCGGCGGCGGTGGCGGCAGGGCCCGCACATAGCTGGCCAGCGCGTCCACCACCTCGTCCGACAGCTCCGCCTCCTGCTCGGCCCCTTGCGGTGCCGCCCGGCATTCGGCCTGCGCCGCCGTGCAGTCGCCCCAGGCCTCCGGCCGTGCCGTCGTCGACAGGCCCAGATCGAGCAGCAGCGCTTCCTCGACTTGCGCCTTCAGGCTGGCATGGCTGCCCTTCAGGCCGAAGGGGCGCAAGCCGCTGCCTCGCAGGGCCGCCTCCACCCAGCCCAGCCCGGCAAGGTCGGGGGCCAGCCGCAGCGAGCCATGGGCCATCCCGGCACCATCCTGCGTCACCCGCCATGCCGGCGCGCGCAGTTCCACGACCGTTCCGTCCGCCAGGCGCCGCGTCTCCGTGCGCCATGCCAGCTCCAGCTCGCCCTCGACCCGCTGGCCCGGCACCGCCTGGGTCTGCAGTTGCCGGCCGAGCGGGGAGTGCGCGGGCAACCGCAGGACGAGGCCAGCCGATCCGGAACCGCCCTCGCCCGGCAGCTGGCCGCCACCGCCGCCGGGGTGACAGCTGGCGCAGGCGCGGGCGTTGAAGAGCGGCCCAAGCCCGTCGCTCGCCTGGTTGGAGGCGCCGGCAACCGTCCAGATCCGCTCGAACAGCGCCTTGCCGACTGCCACGTCCAGACTTCGTGCCGCCAGGGAGGCACTTGCGGCCATCACCAGCACGCAGGCAGCAAGGGCGGCCATGCGTGCC
Source organism: Geminicoccus sp. (assembly GCF_036263595.1). NCBI lineage: Bacteria > Pseudomonadati > Pseudomonadota > Alphaproteobacteria > Geminicoccales > Geminicoccaceae > Geminicoccus > Geminicoccus sp. Next base: position 3,958 of record NZ_DATAGQ010000173.1, read on the forward strand.
GTCGCCACGCGCCGCCGTCCCTCAGGCAACTCGGAAATAGCCCATCATCCCGGTCTCCTGGTGCTCAATGACGTGGCAGTGCAGCATCCAGTCGCCCGGCGCATCCGCCACAAATGCGATGCGCACCCGGTCGCGAGGACCGAGCAGCACCGTGTCGGCACGCTGCCCGGCTGTCCCCTGACGCGGATCCAGCACCTGGAACGTCACCCCGTGCAGGTGGATCGGGTGCTGGTTCTGCGTGGCGTTCACCAGCTCGATCTCGTAGCTGCGGCCCCGCTGGAGATCGAACAGGGCCGGCGGCAGGCGCTCGTGCCCGGCTTCGGGCCAGCTCTGCCGGTTGATTGCCCAGTGCGTCGAGCCCGACAGGCACATTCCATCCGCATAGCGCAGGATCTGGCCGTCCGGCAGCACGAGGTCGCTTGCCACTGCCGTCGCCTGGAAGGTCAGCCTGAGCTTCTCTGCAGTCCACGGATCGGGCGCTGGAAAGTCCGACAGGATGAGGGGCTGCGGGTCGAACCTGCCCCGGTCGATGCCAGGGCCGACGCCGCGAAACCTGGCCAGCGGGATAGGTTCGGCAGCGAAATAGTCGAACAGGACGGCTTCCTCGCCAAGCCCAGGGGCGCGCATGGCGAGATCCAGCCGCATGGCGGGGCCGAGCCGCCAGGTCTCGAGGGGGAGCGGCGGCAGCCCATTGCCGTCGACCGCGATGGCGGCGGCGTCCGCACCTTCCACCCCCAGTTCGGCGATTCGGGTCGGGTCGACGTTGAGGAGGCGGACCCGCACGTCGCCGCCGGCCGGCACGTCCATCACCGGCACGACCTGGTCGTTCACGGTCCGGAGCCTGCCGAACGTACCGGCCTTGGCCGCCGCGGTGGCGCTGGTGAACGGGGTAAACCTGCCCTGCTCGTCCACCCGCCAGTCGCGGAGCACGCAGACCAGCTCCGCGTCGAACGGGACTGTTTCGTCGCCTTCCACGATCAGCACGCCGGCCAGGCCACGCCCAAGCTGCTCGATCGTGTTGCAGTGCGTGTGAAAGAAGAACGTGCCGGTGTCGGGCGGCGTGAAGGCGTAGTCGAAGCTGTCGCCCGGCCGGATCGGCGGCTGGGTGAGATAGGACACGCCGTCCATCGCGTTCGGCACCCGGATGCCGTGCCAATGGACGGAGATATGCTGGTCCAGCCGGTTCTCGACGTGCGCATGCAGCTCATCGCCGCGACGCAGCCGGACGATCGGCAGCGCCTCGTCGCCGAAGGTCCAGGCCTGGACGACTGGCCCCTCGGCCCCGCCGATCCGGTGCGGGCGCTGGGCGGCCACGAGGTGCCGCTCGACGGTCCGGCCGGTCTCGCACAAGGCAGCGGCCACCGGTGTCGACCGGACAGGCGTCGCCGCCGTCATGCTGCCGGCCGCGAATGCCGCAGCGCCGGCCAAAAGGCCACGCCTGGCGATGCGCATCGGTTGGTCCTCCGCTATCGCCCAATCCTCAGGGTGCCACGGCCGCAGGATCGTCCAGGCTGTCCGATCCCTCGACCGTGATCGCTACGCCGAGCGCCGCTACGACCTCCTCGACGCCGCGCGTCTGGGCCACCAGCGCGTCGACCGCCGCCTGCAACATCCCGTTGCCCTCGGCATTGTCGGCCGCCAGCATCTGGTCGTAGGCCATGCGGCCGGATTCGGCAGCCTCGCGGATGGCACCGAGCTTGGCCGTGGTGTCATCCATCAGGCCCGTCACCTTCTGGGCAAGGTCCGGCGCCTTTTCCGCTGCCAGCGCCTGCACCGACGGCCCCTGCACCACGCTGCCGTCCAGGCGCTGGTAGCTTCCGCTCCAAAGCGCGGTCATGCCGACCTGGTCGTAGTAGTGCGAGTTGTGGGTGTTGTCGGAAAAGCAGTCATGCTCCTCTTCCGGATCGTTCAGCAGGAGGCCCAGCTTCATCCGCTCGCCGGCCAGTTCGCCATAGGACAAGGAGCCGATGCCGGTCAGGATCCGGCCGATCCCGGCTTCAGGGGCGACCGACGTCAGGTCCTTGCGTGCGGCGCCACCGGGCTTCCAGGCGTCCGCCATCTCCTGGAGGTCCGTCACCAGCAGATCGGTCGCCGCCGACAAATAGGCGCGCCGACGTTCGCAATGGCCGCCCGTGCACTGCTCCAGGCTGTAATCCGTCCATGGACGCATGCCGGCACCGGGGCCTGTTCCGTTCAGGTCCTGTCCCCAAAGGAGGAACTCGACGGCGTGATAGCCGATCGCGACGTTGGTCTCGACGTCGAGCGCCTCCTGCAGTTGGTCGCTCAGGAGGTCGGGGGTGATCTCGGAGGCGTCCACCACATCCTTGCCGACGCGAAGCTGCGGCGATGCCACCACGTTCAGGGTGTAGAGCGGGTTCTCCTCGGAGCTGTCGCCATAGGACATGTCGACATAATCGATCAGCCCCTCGTCCAGCGGCCAGGCATTCACCCGGCCCTCCCACTCGTCGACCAGGGGATTGCCGAAGCGCAGGGCCTCCGTCTGCTGATAGGGTACGCGCGCCGCCTTCCAGGCCGCCTTGACCGCCTCGTGCGCTTCCTTGGACGGTGCGCTCAGGAAGGCGTCGACAGCCCGGTCGAGCGCTTGGGCCGAGGCCAGCGAATCCGCGTACATGGCCGCGCCGATTTCGGCATAGGTGGCGACCACTTCATCTGGCTCGACGGCACGGGCCTGGGCGGCCAAGGCCATGGAGGCCGCCGTGATCAACAGCACTACCGGACGACGCATCGGGCACCCTCGGATTCATCTGGCGCCAGTCTGGCGCCGCTACGGCATTATTCCGAGGGAAGCCGTATTCTTCTGATCCGACGCTGACAACACGATCCCCACAATCGTTTTAATTAGAACTATTCTATGCGTGACCCGTTCAACGGCAGGTCGAACGCATCAACATCGATCTGTGGGGGGTGGGGCGAGCGACCGGACTCGAACCGGCGACATCCAGGACCACAACCTAGCGCTCTACCGACTGAGCTACGCCCGCCATCCGCGCGGCTCAATGCCTGGGAGCGAGCCATTCGTCAAGCGGGACGGGAGCGACGGCTGGAAATGCACGACTTCGGAGCGTTGTGCCGCTAATCTGCGCAACGTCGCCTCATTTTTGTGCAACCGGCCCGACGCTCGCATTTTGTGGGAGCGGAGACCTCCACCTCACCGAAGCTGGCACGCGCTGTGCATAGCTACGCGGGCAAACATCGGTACGGTCAAGTTTGCGCTACGACCGTTCGTCCTGGAGTAAGACGCGCAATGAAGAAGATCGAAGCCGTCATCAAGCCGTTCAAGCTGGATGAGGTCAAGGAAGCCCTCCAGGAGATCGGCCTGAAGGGCATGACCGTGACCGAGGTGAAGGGCTTCGGCCGCCAGAAGGGCCATACCGAGCTCTATCGCGGCGCTGAATATGTCGTGGACTTCCTGCCCAAGGTGAAGATCGAGGTCGTGGTGGACGACCAGCTGGCCGAGCGGGCGGTCGAGGCCATTCAGCAGGCCGCCAAGACCGACCGGATCGGCGACGGCAAGATCTTCGTCTATTCGGTAGAGGATGCGGTGCGCATCCGTACCGGCGAGCGCGGCAACGACGCCCTCTGACCGCTCGACGGCCGCTGCTTCCATGAAGCCGGGGCGGCAGCCATGCTGCCGCCTTTTTCATGCACATCGCGCAAGACCCACGAGCGGTCCCCGCGCTGGACGCATCCGAGGCTTTGCCTGAAGGCCCGGGACGACGGCGTAGGCAAATGGCTACGTCTCGTCACGCAGCAGGCCTGGCGCTTGGCGCGCCACGGGGATCGGAAGGACCGCCTGGCTTTCCAGGCTCGGCTGGCCTTTGCGGCCGCCACGGCTCCTGACCAGGTCCGATCCGCTTGAAGATGCGGCTCCGCGATCGATGCGTCAGCGCTTCTGGTTGCGCTCCGCTTCCTGGACCGCCTCGTCGTGATACCAGCACCCGCCCAGCGCGATCTTGGGCAGGCGGATCATCGCAAGGTCGACGACCGACTGGTTGTCGTTGCGCCGCTGGTCGCCGGACGACACCGGTGCCCGTGCCCGGGCGGGGAACTGGTAGATCCTGGCCGTACCGTCAGAAGAACTCGAAGTCATGGGTTGTTGCTCCATCCGCCGCTGGATGCGGGCATGATCATAACCGTGTCATGTCGGTATTGCACGTGATTTGCGCAATGTGCCTGTTTCAAAATCAGTTGCTGCTCTTATTTTAATCACTTTTGCTTTCATGCTGCTTCGAAACGCAGTCGCCGCTGCTTTGGGCAGTGCTTCGATCAGATCAGAACGTTTCTCGGACCACCGAGTTGCACGACTTGGCGGCAGGCTCTGCGCCCCGGCTGCCCATGGCGGCATCACCTGCCCGCCGTCCGCCCGGCTGGCTGGCACATAAAATGCATCTTCTCCCGCAGCCGTGGGCGGCCGGACGCGCGATGCGTGGCTGGGCACGCATCGGGAACGCGCCACGCTTCATGTCATCATGCCTAATGAGAGGCCCAAAGTGACGAAGTATAAGCTCGAATATATCTGGCTCGACGGCTACACGCCCGTCCCGAACCTGCGCGGCAAGACGCAGATCAAGGAGTTCGACTCGTTCCCGTCACTGGACGAGCTGCCGCTCTGGGGCTTCGACGGAAGCTCGACCATGCAGGCCGAGGGCCACAGCTCCGATTGCGTCCTCAAGCCGGTCCGCGTCTTCCCCGACCCGGTGCGCACGAACGGCGTGCTGGTGCTCTGCGAAGTGATGATGCCGGACGGCGAGACCCCGCACCCGTCCAACAAGCGGTCCACGATCCTGGACGACGAGGGCGCCTGGTTCGGTTTCGAGCAGGAATATTTCTTCTACAAGAACGGCCGCCCGCTGGGCTTCCCCGAGCAGGGCTACCCGGCACCGCAGGGCCCCTACTACACGGGCGTCGGCTACAAGAATGTCGGCGACATCGCGCGCAAGATCGTCGAGGAGCATCTCGACATCTGCCTGGCCGCCGGCATCAACCATGAAGGCATCAACGCCGAGGTGGCCAAGGGCCAGTGGGAGTTCCAGATCTTCGGCAAGGGCTCGCGCCGTGCCGCCGACGAGATGTGGATGGCGCGCTACCTGCTCCTGCGCCAGACCGAGAAGTACGGCATCGACATCGAGTTCCATTGCAAGCCGCTCGGCGACACCGACTGGAACGGCTCGGGCATGCATTGCAACTTCTCAACCGCCTACATGCGCGAGGTCGGCGGCAAGGAGTATTTCGAGAAGCTGATGGCGGCCTTCGAAACGGCCCGCGAGGACCACATCGCGGTCTATGGCCCGGACAACCACATGCGGCTGACCGGCAAGCACGAGACCGCGTCGATCCATACCTTCTCCTACGGCGTGGCCGACCGCGGCGCCTCGATCCGGGTGCCGCACAGCTTCGTGCGCAACGGCTACAAGGGCTATCTCGAGGATCGCCGCCCGAATTCGCAAGGCGACCCCTACCAGATCGCCTCGCAGGTCCTGAAGACGATCGCCTCGGTGCCGACCGGCGCGCAGGTCGGGATCTCGGCCGCGGCCTGACCTGGGCGGGAATCTGGCGGCGGGCAGCCTCTCCCTGCCGACAGCCACTCCCCCACGATCATGAGGCGGCGCCAGCGCGCTGCCTCATGCTTGATTGCGTGGAGGTGCGCGGGCAGCCCTGGCGCCGTCCCGCTCGACTTGTCAGCCCTTGCCCGCGACTTGGCACCTGACGAGAACGCCTTCTCAAACTTGAAGGCGGTGCCTAGAAAGGCCCGCACGCGAGCCGTAGACGAGCTCCTGGGCGCCATCGGAAGCAGGATCGGCCCCGGGGCGGGCAAACGGGAACGACAAGTCCCGTCGCCGCCATGGGAACGATGGCAGTCGATCGGGAACGCCCGGCGACCAACATCCCGTCGGCCGGGCGGCCAGGGGTCCAGTTCGGTGATCGTCCAGGCAGCGACTGGACGGTCGGGGCTAGATGGAAACCAACGATCACCCCGGGGGGTGAGGAAGGCGACTGAGATGACGCTGGGTTGCAAGACGTCCGCGGATGTCATGACGGCCATCAAGGAACATGGCATCCAGATGATCGACGTCCGTCTGACGGACGTTCCGGGAACTTGGCAGCATATCAGCTACCCCGCGCAGATCTTCGAGCAGGACCAGATCGAGGAAGGGCTCGGCTTCGACGGCTCCTCCGTCCGCGGCTTCAAGACGATCGAATCGTCGGACATGCTGCTGATGCCCGACCCCACCACCGCCTTCATCGACCCGTTCTACGAGCACAAGACGCTCGTCATGATCGCCGACGTCGTCGACCCGGTGACCGGCGAGTTCTACAGCCGCGACCCGCGCGGCATCGCCAAGAAGGCCGAGGCCTACCTGAAGTCGACCGGCATCGGCGACAAGGCGTTCTTCGGCCCCGAGGCCGAGTTCTTCGTCTTTGACGACGTCCGCTACGGCCAGGACATCCATTCCGGCAGCTACTCGGTCGACAGCGTCGAGGGTTGGTGGAACATGCGCAAGGATGAGGGTCCGAACCTCGGCTACAAGATCCGGCCGAAGGAAGGCTACTTCCCCTGCGCGCCGACCGACACGCTGCAGGACCTGCGCGCCCGGATGGCGCTGACCATGATCGACATCGGCCTGACCGTCGAATGTCAGCATCACGAGGTGGCGACGGCCGGCCAGTGCGAGATCGACATGAAGTTCGATACGCTGCTGGCGATGGCCGACCATCAGATGAAGTACAAATACGTCGTCAAGAACGAGGCGGTGAAGGCCGGCAAGACCGCGACGTTCATGCCCAAGCCTCTCTACGGCGACAACGGCTCCGGCATGCATTGCCACCAGTCGATCTGGGCCGAAGGAAAGCCCTTGTTCGCGGGCGACAAGGAGTACGGCCTGTCGGACATGTGCAAGTGGTACATCGGCGGCCTGCTCAAGCACGCCCCGGCGATCCTCGCCTTTGCCGCACCGACCACCAATTCCTATCGCCGCCTGGTGCCGGGCTACGAGGCGCCGGTGAACCTGGCCTGGTCGGCCCGCAACCGTTCGGCGGCCTGCCGGATCCCGATGTACTCGAACAGCCCCAAGGCCAAGCGCGTCGAGTTCCGCTGCCCCGACCCGTCCTGCAACCCGTACCTGGCCTTCTCAGCCATGCTGATGGCAGGCCTGGACGGCATCCGGAACAAGATCGACCCGGGCGAGGCTACCGACAAGAACATCTACGACCTGCCGCCCGAAGAACTCGCCCACATCCCGACCGTGCCGGGTTCGCTCGCAGCGTCTTTGGAAGCGCTCGCGAACGACCACGAGTTCCTGCTGCAGGGCGAGGTCTTCTCCAAGGACTTCATCGACAACTACATCGCGATGAAGAAGACCACCGAGGTCGATGCGATGGCGCTGCGCCCGCATCCTTATGAGTTCGTGCTCTACTACGACTGCTGAGCCCCATCGGTTCATGCATGGCAGGGGCGGCCCCGACGGGCCGCCCCTTTTCTTTTTCGCGCGAACGGCTACTCGGACGGCAGCGAAGCTTCGGCGGCATGATCAGGGTGCGCGCCGGGAGACCGATCCCTTGTCCGACGTCGATTCACTGATCCAGACCATCGCCGACCAGCGCATCCGGATCTGCCACCTGCGCTTTACCGACACGGCCGGCCATGTTCGCCAGATCTCGATCGAGACCGGCGTGCTGAACCGTTCCCTGTTCACCGACGGCTTCATGATCGACGGTTCGGCCGTGCCCGGCTGGCACGCGCCCACCGAGCCCGATCCGGTGCTCCGCCCCGATGCGGCATCCTCCTTCGTGGATCCGTTCGCGGCCCAGCCGACGAAGGTCGTGTTCTGTTCCGCCGTCGAAGCCGGCACGAGCCACTATTACGACGCCTGCCCCCGCGGCACGCTGGAGCGGACGTTGCAGCACGTGCAGCGCGGCCTGGGCGCCGACCAGGTCAGCATCGGCATGGAGCTGGGCTTCTCGCTGTTCGACGATGTCCAGTTCGACCAGGAGGCCTACCGCGTCGGGCACCGGCTGACCGCCATGGAGGCGCCTGCGGCGTCCGGCCAGGCCTATCAAGGCGGCAATCCCGGCCATCGACCGGCAGCGCGGCGCGCGGCGTTCGTCATCCCGCCACCCGACCATTTCTCCGACCTGCGCAGCGAGATCGCGACCATCCTGGCCGGGTGCGGCATCCCGGGCGTCACCCATGGCCATGGCCGGGGAGCGTGCCAGCACGTGCTGATCCTGCCGCCGGCCCCGGCCCTGGTGGCCGCGGACCGGCTGCAGATCGCCCGCTACGTCGTCCAGAACGTGGCGGCCGGCTACGGCAAGAGCGCCACCTTCGTGCCGAAGCCGTCACGCGACGAGCACGGCGTCGACCTGGTGATGTCGGTGGCCGCCTACGCCGCGGGCCGGGCCCTGTTCCACGGCTCTGCCTATGCCGACCTCAGCCCACTCTGCCTGTCGTTCATGGCGGGCATCCTCGCCCATGCCCCCATGCTGGCCGCGTTCACCAACCCGTCGACCAACTCCTACCGGCGCCTGCGCCCGGGCGAGGAGGTGCCGACCGTGCTGGCCTATGCCGCCAACAACCGCACCGCCGCCGTGCGCATTCCGCTGACCTCCCGGCCTGAGCAGAAGCGGCTGGAACTGCGGTTTCCCGATCCCCTCGCCTGCCCCTATCTGTCGATCTCGGCGATGCTGCTGGCCGGCCTGCACGGCGTCGCCCGCAAGCTGGAGCCGGACGATCCGCTCGATCGCAACCTCTACGACCTGCCGGCCGAGGAGCATGCGCTGAGGCACCTGCCGCGCTCGCTCGACCAGGCGCTGGACGATCTCGACCGCGGCCGCGAGGTGCTGACGGCTGGCGATTGCTTCTGCGGCACGCTGATCGACACCTATCTGGCGCTCAAGCGCGCCGAGGCCGACGAGATCGCTGCCATTCCCCATCCCGCGGAGCTCCGATTGTACTGGTCGAACTGAAGCGCCATCTCCTTGACGTGGGCGCCGCGGCCAAGCTTCTAGCACCCACCAAGCCGGCAATGACGACGAGAGTATGGAGGCCACCCGCGAGACGGGGCGGCCGGAAGCGAGCATGAGCGACCTGTTCGAGCAGAGGACCACCGACGGGCGCGGTGACTATACCGCGCATGACATCGAGGTTCTGGAAGGCCTGGAGCCGGTTCGCCGGCGGCCCGGCATGTATATCGGCGGCACCGACGAGCGGGCGCTGCACCATCTGGTAGCCGAGGTCCTCGACAACGCCATGGACGAGGCGGTGGCAGGCCATGCCGACCGGATCGAGCTGGTGCTGGAGAGCGCCACCCGCGTGACGGTCCGCGACAACGGCCGCGGCATCCCGATCGATCCGCACCCGAAGTTCCCGGACAAGTCGGCGCTCGAGGTGATCCTCACGACCCTGCATTCCGGCGGCAAGTTCTCGAACAAGGCCTACCAGACCTCCGGCGGCCTGCACGGCGTCGGCGTGTCGGTGGTCAATGCGCTGGCCTCGGAGCTGATCGTCGAGGTCGCCCGCGACCGCAAGCTGTACCGGCAGATTTATTCGCGCGGCACGCCACAAGGTGCCATCGAAACGGTCGGCAACGCGCCGAACCGGCGGGGCACCACCGTGACCTTCACGCCGGACGCCGAGATCTTCGGCGCCGACGTCGCCTTCTCGCCGGCATCTCTGCACCGCATGGCCCGCAGCAAGGCCTACCTCTTCAAGGGCGTGGAGATTCGCTGGTCCTGTGCGCCCGAGCTGGTCAACGGCGGCAAGACACCCGCCAGCGAGAACTTCCACTTCCCGAACGGCCTGGCCGATTTTCTTGCGGCTCAGCTGGAAGGCCGCGAGCGTGTGGTGGACGATGCGTTCGCGGGCGAAGCCGACCTGCCGGAAGCGGCCGGACGGATCGAGTGGGCGGTGGCCTGGCCTCTCGACGAGGAGGGCTATGAGGGGTTCTACTGCAACACGATCCCCACGCCTTTGGGCGGCACCCATGAGCAGGGCCTGCGTGGCGCCCTGCTGAAGGGCATGAAGGCCCATGCCGAGCGGATCGGTGCTGCCAAGCGCGCGGCGAACCTGGTTGCCGAGGACGTGCAGGGCAGTGCCGTCCTGATGCTTTCCGCCTTCATCCCGCAGCCGCAGTTCCAGGGCCAGACCAAGGAGCGGCTGGTCTCGGCACAGATCACCCGGCCGATCGAGAACCGGCTGAAGGACCGGTTCGAGACCTGGCTGGCCTCCCATCCCGCCGCCGCCAGCCGCCTGCTGGACCATGTCTTCGACCGGGCCGACGAGCGCCTGGCCCGCAAGAAGCAGAAGGACGTCCAGCGCAAGAGCGAGACCCGCAAGCTCCGTCTGCCCGGCAAGCTGGCGGACTGCGCGCGGGAAGGCCGCGACGGCACCGAGATCTTCCTGGTCGAAGGCGACAGTGCCGGCGGCTCGGCCAAGCAAGCACGCAATCGCGATACTCAGGCAATCCTGCCCCTGCGCGGCAAGATCCTGAATGTCGCCTCCGCCACGGCCGACAAGCTCGCCCAGAACAAGGAACTGATCGACCTCGTTACGGCGCTCGGCTGCGGCTCGGGCAAGCATTTTCGCTCGGACGACCTGCGCTACGACAAGGTCGTCATCATGACGGACGCCGATGTCGACGGCGCCCATATCGCCGCGTTGCTGATGACCTTCTTTTACCGCGAGATGATCAAGCTCATCGAGCAGGGTCATCTCTACCTGGCGCAGCCGCCCCTCTATCGCCTCTCGCATGGCGGAAAGATCGCCTATGCGCGCGACGACAAGGACAAGGCGCGGGTCCTGGCCACGACCTTCAAGAACAAGAAGAACGTGGAGATTGGCCGGTTCAAGGGCCTGGGCGAGATGAACCCGAGCCAGCTCAAGGAGACCACCATGGACCCGTCCAAGCGGCGGATGGTCCGGGTGGGACTGGCCGACCTCGAGAACAAGACGACGAGTCAGCTGGTCGAGGAGCTGATGGGACGCAAGCCAGAGCTTCGGCTGGCCTTCATCCAGGAGAATGCCACGTCGGTGGCGGAACTGGACGTCTAGCTGCCGTTGCCCCCGCGGGCCGGTTCATGCGATGATCCCCCGTTGCCCTGCCAAGGCTTGGGGGACCGGTGACGACACCATGATTTTTGCATGAACGAACCCGAGGGATCGTTGCCGTTCAATGACTTGACTAGCGGGCGAGCCAGCTGCGCAGGGCGTCCGTCACCGCTTGCGGCCGCTCGAGCGGCGCCAGGTGGCCGCAACCGCCGAGGATGACTAGGTCCGCACCCGGAATCGCCTCGGCCATGGCCATGTGGCCGGCCGGCAAGGTGATCTGGTCCAGCCGCCCGCACAGCACGAGGGTCGGGCAGTTGATGCTTGGAAGGCCCGGTCGCATGTCCCGGCGCGCAGCGATCGCCTCCTGCTGTCGGCGAAAAGCTTCCACACCCGTCCACGCGGCCATGTCAGCCAGCACGGTCAGCATGGCAGGCGTCCGATGATCCGGTGCCAGCCACCCAAGGCCGAGGCCGGCCGCGACCGTCGCGAAGGCACCAGCCTCGGCCTGCGCGACCTGCGCCATGCGCCGCTGCCGCCCTTCCTCGGTGTCCGGCTCCGCCCGGGTGCAGGTCAGGGCCAGCCGCTCGACCCGCTCAGGTGCACGCGCCACGACCTCCTGCGCCAGATAGCCGCCCATCGACAGCCCCACCAGGGCGAATGGACCCTGGACTTCCGACAGGAGCCGTTCCGCCATCGCACCATAATCGGCATCACGTCGATGATCGAAGATGATGACCTGATGCTCCGCCGACAAAGCCTCGACTTGTGCCTGCCAAAGTCGTGGACTGCACAAAAGCCCGGGAACCAAGACGATTGTCGTCACTTTAGATGTTCCTTGTCGACCGCTTGTCCTGTCGGCGATCCTCCGTGACCGCATCTCAGGACTGCGAGGGCGGGTCAAGCGACCCGTTCGCGTTGACTTTCCAATGGAAAGTCTTAATGAAACGGCGCAGTCTCAACTGTTTGATCGGCTCTGCTGCCTTGACCGAAACCGCCCCTTCGAGCCCCGCCTTTGCAGCGCTGGGGCTCCGGGAAGAGATTCTCCGCTCGATCGAAGATTCCGGCTACACGACACCCACCCCCATTCAGGCTGCCGCCATTCCGGTCGTGCTGGCTGGGCGGGACGTGCTGGGCATCGCCCAGACCGGTACCGGGAAGACGGCGTCCTTCACGCTGCCCATGATCGAGAAGCTCGCGTCGGGGCGTGGCCGGGCGCGGATGCCGCGTTCGCTGATCCTGTCGCCGACCCGTGAGCTGGCGACGCAGACGGCCAAGAACTTCGAGACCTACGGCAAATACCTGAAGCTGACCCATGTCCTGCTGATCGGCGGCGTGGGCATGGGCGACCAGGAGAAGCAGCTTGAGAAGGGCGTGGACGTCCTGATTGCCACGCCCGGCCGGATGCTGGACTGGTTCGAGCGCGGCCGCATGCTGCTGGGCGGCGTGCAGATCATGGTGATCGACGAGGCCGACCGCATGCTCGACATGGGGTTCATCCCGGACGTGGAGCGGATCATTTCCCTTTTGCCGGCTCGCCAGCAGACCCTCCTGTTCTCGGCGACCATGCCGAAGGAAGTCCGTAGCCTGGCCGACCGCTTCATGCGCGACCCCGCGGTCGTCGAGGTGGCGCGCCCGGCGACGACGGCGACCAATATCGACGACGTCGTGGTGATGTGCTCGCCGCGCGAGAAGGTCGACACGCTCGTGCGCCTGATCCGCGACCAGGACATCGACAAGGCCATCATCTTTTCCAACCGCAAGAAGTCGGTTTCGGAACTCAACAAGACACTGAAACGCCGCCGCCTCAATGCCAGCGACATCCACGGTGATCTCGACCAGTCCCAGCGCCAGGCGACGCTGGATGCGTTCAAGCGCGGGGATGTCGACTTCCTGGTGGCCACCGACGTGGCCGCACGCGGCCTGGACGTTTCCGACATGCCGGTCGTCATCAATTTCGACGTGCCGACCCACCCGGACGACTATGTCCACCGCATCGGACGGACGGGGCGTGCCGGCCGCAAGGGCCGCGCCTTCACCTTCGTCACCTCCGAGGAGCTGAAATACCTGGCGGCCATCACCGGATTGGTCGGCCGCGAGATCCCGGCGCTGGAAGTCGGGGGCAGCAGCGGCCCGGGCGAGGGACCGATTGCGGCGGCCGTCGCTGGCGGCAAGACAGCCGATGCCGAGAAGCCGCAGCGTGCCAGGAAGGAAGCCCGCAAGCCGGAGGAGCCGGCGCTGCGCCGGAAAAGGACGCCGAAGAGCGAGGACGTCGCGACGCCGGATGGTGTCGAGGGCGGCGAGAAGCCGGCCCGCCGCCGTCGCACCGCGCGACCGGCACCCGTCGAGGCTCCGCTGGTCGGCACGGACGATCCGCAGCCCGATCTGGCTGATGCGACCTATCAGGAGCCGGCAAGGGAGCAGGCAAGCGGGGAGGCCCGCCGCCCGGTCCAGGCTGAGGCCGGGCGTAGCCGCCAGGATCCGCGCGAGGAGCCGGTGCTTGGCTTTGGCGATGCCCTGCCGGCCTTCATGCGCATCAAGGTGCCAAAGACGGTCAAGCCAGCGGACGACGAGTGACGGGGCAGGACAAGCGACGCTTCGAGGTCCTGGAGCGTCGGGAGGTCTGGCGGGGCTTCTTCCGGGCCGAGGCACTGAAGATCCGCCACGAGTGCTTCTCCGGCGGCGAGGTCGAGTGCGCGCGTGAACTCTGGTTCCAGCGGCGTGCCGTGGCAGTCCTCCCCTACGATCCGCGCCACGACCGCGTCCTGCTCGTCGAACAGTTTCGCACGGGCGCCATGGAGCATCCCGAGGGACCATGGGTGCTGGAGGCGGTGGCCGGCATGGTCGATGGCGATGACGGTCTTGAAGAGACCGCGCGCCGGGAGACGATGGAGGAGGCCGGCCTGAACCTGTGGCAGTTGGAAGAGGTCGGCGTGTTCCTCTCCTCGCCAGGCTGTACGACCGAGCGCGTCCACACCTTCATCGGGCTGGCCGACCTGCCGGCCGAAGGATCGGTGTTCGGCCTCCAACAGGAGAGCGAGGACATCCTCACCCACATCCTCTCCTTTGACCAGGCGATGGCGGGCCTGGAGAATCGGCGGATCCTCGGCGTGACCGCCCTGGTCGGGCTGCAGGCCCTGGCTCTACGGCGCGACCGTTACCGGCAGCAGGTGGGCGCCGGCTGATGACGCTTGCGGAGGTCGCATCGGCCCGGATAGACGACCAGTACCTGCCTGTGGACCAATGACCATGCCGGACGCCCGTATCTTTCAGCCCGCCAGGACCGCCATCCAGTCAGGGCGGGCCAAGACCCGCTTCTGGCTGCTGGAGATGGAGCCGCGTTCGCGCAAGGATCCGGACCGGCTGATCGGCTGGGTCGGATCCGACGATACCACGCAGCAGATCTCGCTGAAGTTCGAGACCAAGGAAGCGGCCATCGCCTATGCCGAGCGCAACGGGCTGACCTATCAGGTCGACGACCCGCACAAGCGGATCGTCAAGCCGAAGTCCTACGCGGACAACTTCATCCGCCGCTTCTGAGCGCCTCCCGCGCATTGGCGAGCGTCGCCTCCTGGTCGCCGGAGGCGTCGATCTCCTTCCATGTGATCTGATCCCTGTTGATTGCCGCCAGTTGGCGGTCGAGCACGTCTGTGGTCGCATCCGACGCGTCGTTGCGGCGGCGGCCGATGCGCCCTGCAAGCACCTCGCGAGGTGCGGTAAGCCAGAGGCCGAGGAACCGCTTGCCTGCTTGGGCCGCCGCCGTCTCGATCGCTTGGCGCTGATCGGGCTCGCCATACACGGCATCGGCAATGGCGGCGTGCCCGCTCGCCAGGAGCCCGGTGGCACGTTCGCTGATCCTGCGGAACACCTGCTCGCTGACCTCCGGGCTATAGGCGGATTGCGCCAGCTTCTGTTCGGGCTCGATCCCGTGCATGCGCTTGCGGATGACATCGGAGCGCAGGATGACGGCACCCGGCAAGGGTCCGAGGTCGGGCGCCAGGCCGCGGGCGAGCGAGGTCTTGCCGGTACCGCTCACACCACCGAGCGCCACCAGGACCGCCGGCCGCTCCTCGAACGACCGCAGTGCTAGTGCCAGATAGGCGCGCGCAGCCTCGCCATGCCCCTGCAAGCCCTCGATCTTCGCACGCACGGCCGCCCGCGTTGCCAGGCAGAGCGGCAGCAGCGCCACGGCCTCGTCGTCCTCGCTCACTTCCAGCCAGCCCTGCAGTGCGCGATGGGCGTGGCCCGGCAGCCCGCGATGCAGCAGGTCCATGATCAAGAACGCCAGGTCGTAAATTACGTCCACGCTGGCAAGACCGGCATCGAACTCCAGGCAATCGAACGGTGTGGGCTCGCCCTGCAGCAGAACGACATTGCCCAGATGCAGATCGCCGTGGCAGTGGCGGACCTTTCCCTCTGCGCGCCGGCGCTCCAGTAGGTCGCAGTGTCGGCGGAGATGTTCCTGCGAGAAGCGGTCCAGCTTTTCGACGGAAGTCCGTTCTAGGATATGGGGACAAAGGTCCATCAGGTCGGCCGAATTGCCCTCCACGACCTCGGCCAGCCCCTGGAAGCCGCCGCCATCTGCGACGACCGCGGCTTCTCGATGAAACCGCGCAACGTTGCGCGCGAGCTTCTCGATCACCTCGACCGGAAGAAGGCCCCTGTCTGCCATCCGGTCCAGTTGGTCGTCCCGGTCGAAACGTTCCATCTCGAGCAGCCATTCGACCGGCTCCCCCTCGCCGTCTACCTCAAGCCTGCCGTCCGCTCGCCGCACGACCGGCATCACAGCCCGATAGATTGCAGGTGCTGTACGCCGGTTGAGATCCAGTTCGGTACGGATGATCTGCTCGCGCTGCTTCAGGCTCGAGAAATCGAGGAAGCGGAACTTGACCGGGCGCTTCATCTTCCAGGCGCGCCTCCGGCCGAGGAAGACGTGGGCGCCGTGCGTGTCTACCCGTTCGACCGGTTCGCCCGAGCCGCCCGCTTCAAGGAACGCTACGACGTCGTTCACCTTCCTGCTCCCCTCGACGTGGATGCCGCAGGCCTAGCCACGCCTTCCCTTCAGGTCCTTCAAGATCTCACGTGCGGCGTTGTGGCCGGGAATGCCAGACACGCCGCCGCCGGGATGGGAGGAACTGCCGCACAGATAGAGCCCCTGAATCGGCGTACGATAGTCGGCAGCGCCTACGCCCGGCCGCTTGAAGAAAATCTGGTCCGGAGCGAGTTCGCCCTGGAAGATATGGCCCTGCGGCAGGGCAACGACCTCCTCGATGTCGGGGGCCAGCAGGACCTGCATGTCGATGATCTCCGAGGACCAGCCGGGTGCGAACTCGTCCATCGTGGCCAGCACGTTCTTCACGAAGTTCGGCTTCTCGGTTGCCCAGTCGCCGCCCTTCAGCTGGTAGGGTGCGTGGCCGCCAAACAGGTTCACGACATGCTTGCCAGGCGGTCCAAGCGTGTCGTCGCGGATCGTCGGGACCACGGGCGTGACGAACGGCTTGGCAGAGTACCAGCCATATTTCGCGTCGTCGTAGGCCCGCTCCAGATAGTCGATATCCGGCGCAACATGGACATAGGTCGGATAGTCGAAGCCCACGTCTTCCTTTCGGAAGGAGCGATATTGTGGCGGATGGTGACAGGCAACGTTCATCTTGAACGCGGTGCTGAAGGTCCGGTAGCCCTCGATCTCCCGCATGAATTCGAGCGGTAGCTCCTTCCGCTCGACCAGCTGCGTGAACAGTGTCTTCGCGTTCAGGTTCGAGACGACGACCGGCGCGCGATATTCCTCCCCGTTCGTAGTGACGACGCCGACCGCCCTGCTGCCTTCCACAAGCACCCGCTCGATCGGCCGCTCGGTCTTGATCTCCAGGCCGAAACGGCTCCCGGACTGGGCGATTGCCTGCGTGATCGCGCCCATCCCGCCCCGCACGAAACCCCATCCACCCGCACCTTCATGCTCGCCCATCACGTGGTGCATGAGGACGTAGGCGGACCCCGGCGATTTCGGGCCCGCAAAGGTGCCAATCGAAGCATAATAGGCCAGGACGGCCTTGACGTAGTCGCTCTCGAACCACTCGGACAGGAGGTCGTAGGCGGACATCGTCATCAGGTCGAGGACCCGGTAGAACTTGCGGCCGATCTTCCGGTGCCGCCAGACAAAGCCGGCTGTCTCGCGCATCCCCTGCAGATCGGTTCGGGTGATGTCGATCGGCGTCTCGAACAGCATCTGCCGGACGACGTTCACTGCCTCCATCAGCCACTTGTCGAATTCCGGGTAGATCTCCGCATCCTTCTTGGAGAAGCGCGCGAAGCTCGCCTGGGTCTTCCGTACGTCGTCGGAGAAGACGATGTAGTCTTCGCCATATAGCGGGCAGAACAGGTCGTTGGCCGGCAGGACCGTCAGGCCGAACCGGGCAAGCTCCAGCTCGCGGATGATCTTGGGATGCAGGATCGACATGACGTAGGAGAAGATCGAGCCGCGGAAGCCCGGAACGAACTCCTCCGTCACGGCGGCCCCGCCGATGACGTGGCGTCGCTCCAGCACGAGGACCCTTTTGCCTGCCTTCGCAAGGTACGTACCTGCGACGAGGCCGTTATGGCCGGCGCCAAGGATGATGGCGTCATAGCTCGATGCAGTCATATCGTTCTCCGTCTGGCGCCATTTCAGCCGACGCGT
Organism: Geminicoccus sp.; assembly: GCF_036263595.1. Lineage (NCBI taxonomy): Bacteria > Pseudomonadati > Pseudomonadota > Alphaproteobacteria > Geminicoccales > Geminicoccaceae > Geminicoccus > Geminicoccus sp. Next base: position 21,696 of record NZ_DATAGQ010000173.1, read on the forward strand.
TCGCTCCGGGCAACGCGCAAGCGGCGGCCCTTCTCCCTCGGCAGGCATACGGCTAGCTTCGCCAAGCGTTCCAATGGGAGGTCGTATTGAAGCCAGAGATCTTGATGCTGCGTGGGCTGCTGCCCCGGCAAACCGCCCAGTTGGACGAGCAATATGTCTGTCACCGCCTGGACTTGGCTGACGATCGTGAGGCCATGCTGCGTGACGTTGCCGCCGACGTGACCGCCGTCATCACATCCGGCGAGATTATCTGCGGTGCTGCCCTGATGGACCGCCTTCCCCGGCTCGGGATGGTCGCCTGCTTTGGCGTGGGCGTGGACGGGATCGACCTGCCCTACTGTCAGGCCCGCGGGATCGCCGTGAGCAACACGCCGGACGTCCTGACCGAGGATGTGGCCGACATCGCGATCGGCCTGACGATCAGCACGCTCCGTGGCATCACGGCGGGCGACCGCTACGTCCGGCGTGGCGACTGGCAACATGGTCCACTGCCCCTGTCTACCAGGATCGGCGGCAAGACGATGGGCATCCTCGGGCTCGGGCGGATCGGTAAGGCGATCGCAACGAGGGCAGAGGCGCACGGAATGACGGTTGTCTGGCATGGTCGCCATGATCAGCCGGACGTCCAATGGCAGCGCTTTCCTGACTTGGCGGCCATGGCTGCCGCCATTGACATCCTCATGATCGCCTGCCCCGGCGGGCCCGCCACGCGCGGTCTCGTCAGCAGGGAGGTGATCGATGCGCTCGGTCCGAGCAGCTACCTCGTCAATATCAGCCGCGGCTCGGTGGTCGACGAGACTGCATTGGTCGGTGCCCTGGTCGGCGGCAGGCTTGCCGGTGCCGGTCTCGACGTCTTCGCCGATGAGCCGAACGTGCCGGCACCGCTGCTGGATCTGGAGAACGTCGTTCTCACTCCGCATATCGGCTCCGCCAGCCGTGAGACGCGCGACGCGATGGCGCAACTGGTGGTCGACAATCTCGACGCCTTCTATGCGGGTCGTCCGCTCCTTACGCCCTGGCCGTTCTCATGAGCATCAAGACGATGCTGCTCAAAGCGGTCCTGCGCGCAACTTGGCGATTTGCGGTGGCGCAGCATCGGCATCGGGCGTCATCCACGAGCACCCGCCCAGCCCCAGCCCCTCGAACGGCACCGGCGGCAGGACAAGCCAAGCCCCGAGGGCCTTCAGGCGCTCCACCGAACCGAGATCGTCCAAGCTGACCTGAGTAACGCCGGGCAACCACGTATCCCGGATCGGGCGAGCACCTGCGTTCAGCGTCGCGCTCAGGATCGACTCCCGGGGCCAGTCGGGTGGAAAGGCCACGGTCGCCCGACCGCTGCTGGACGGGGGCAACTGTGCAGCACTCAGCATAGAAGCCATCGCCGCCGCCCAGCCGATCAGGACCAGGCAACCCAGCAGCACCAGGCGCCTACTCATCGCCGAATCGCTGCATTGCCCGCCTCAGGCTTGGGCTTGATGCAAAGCTCTCAGGCAGCCAATGTCGCGCGGCGCTGCGCACATCGTATCCATACAATCCGTTCGGCAGCGCAGCAGCAGGCAGCCAGGGAGGCAACAGCGTGGACATGCTCCTCGCGCTAAGTCGCGCGATCGACCGGCTCAACATGCTGATCGGGCGCACGGCGATGTGGCTCATCCTGCTGGCCGTGGTGATCTCGACGGTCAACGCGATCATCCGCAAAGCCTTCGACGTCAGCTCGAACCTTTGGCTCGAAATGCAATGGCAGCTGTTCGGGTGCGTCTTCATGTTCTGCGCGGCGTACACGCTCCTGATGAACGAGCATATTCGGATCGACATCCTGAATGCCCGCTTTCCCAGAAAGGTGCGGAACTGGATCGAGCTGCTGGGCCATGGGCTCTTCCTGCTTCCCTTCACCCTGCTCATGATCGTCGACGGCTGGCCGTTCTTCATGCGCTCCTATCTTGGCGACGAGCAGTCGTTCAACTCGGGGGGCCTGCCGCAATGGCCGGCCAAGTTCCTGGTGCCAGCGGGCTTCCTGCTGCTGTTCATCCAGGGCATTTCCGAGATCATCAAGCGGATCGCGGTGATGCGCGGCCTGATCCCGGACCCGCATGACCGGCACGACACCGAGCCGGTCGGCACCAGAGAACCAGAACCCGTCTGACGTCCAGCGCCACGAAAGCTTACTGCCATGGATTTCCTGATCCACAACATGGCGCCGATCATGTTCGGGTCGCTGGTGGTGTTCCTGCTCCTGGGATACCCGGTAGCATTCGCCCTGGCCGCCAATGGCCTCGTCTTCGCGATCATCGGCATCGAGCTCGGTCTCTTTCCGACCAACTTCCTGCAGGCGATGCCGGAAAGGGTCTATGGGATCATCTACAACGATACCCTGCTCGCGATCCCGTTCTTCACTTTTATGGGCCTGATCCTGGAGCGGTCAGGCATGGCGGAGGATCTGCTCGACACGATCGGCCAACTGTTCGGCAAGATCCGCGGTGGCCTCGCCTATGCGGTGATCTTCGTGGGAGCGCTCCTGGCGGCCACCACCGGCGTCGTGGCCGCGTCCGTCATTTCCATGGGATTGATCTCGCTACCGATCATGCTGCGCTACGGCTATGACCGCCGGGTGGCCAGCGGTGTCATCGCGGCATCCGGCACGCTCGCCCAGATCATCCCGCCATCCCTCGTGCTGATCGTGATGGCCGACCAGCTCGGCCGTTCGGTAGGCGACATGTACACGGCCGCGTTCATTCCGGGCCTCGTCCTGTCGCTCTTCTACGCGCTCTACATCCTGGCGATGACGATCGTCTTTCCCAAGTCTGCGCCGGCCCTGCCGGACGAGGCGATGACGATCAAGGAAGCCGACGGCACACGCGGCACGCGCTCGCTCCTGGCCCTCCTGGTGATCGCTGCGGCTGTCGGTTACGCAGCGGACCTCCTGGTCGCGCCCTACCTCGAGCAGGGAGCGGATATCGTCGGGATCGCGGTCGGCGTGCTGTTCGCCTACGCCGCAGCCCTGGTCGACTACTACCTGAACCTGCGCCTGCTCTCGCGCCTGGCGGCCCAGGTCGTCTTCGTGCTCATCCCGCCCCTGGCGCTGGTATTCCTGGTGCTGGGCACGATCTTCATGGGCATTGCCACACCGACCGAGGGCGGTGCGATGGGCGCCGCGGGCGCGTTGATCCTGGCCTGGTCAAAGCGACGCCTGGGGCTAGGTCTGCTCAAGCAGGCCCTGGACTCGACGGCAAAGCTCTCGGCCTTCGTGATCTTCATCCTTGTCGGTGCCCGCGTGTTCTCGCTGACCTTTTACGGGGTCGACGGCCATAAGTGGGTCGAGGAACTGCTGGTCTCGCTGCCGGGCGGCGTGATCGGCTTTCTGATCGTGGTCAACCTCCTGGTCTTCATCCTGGCCTTCTTTCTCGACTTCTTCGAGCTCGCCTTCATCATTGTGCCCCTGCTGGGGCCAGCCGCCGAAGCGCTTGGAATCGACCTGGTCTGGTTTGGCATCATCCTGGCCGTCAACATGCAGACCAGTTTCATGCACCCGCCATTTGGATTCGCTCTGTTCTTCCTTCGATCCGTCGCACCGAAGCGTCCCTATCTCGACAAGCTGACGGGACGGCGGATGGAGCCGGTGACAACAGCCCAGATCTACTGGGGCGCCGTGCCCTTCGTGGTGATCCAATGCATCATGGTCGCCATGGTCATCCTGTTCCCCGACATGGTCATGCACTACAAAGGAGCCGGTACCGGCATCGATCCGGAGTCGATCCAGCAGCTCGACATTCCTGGGCTTGATGGCGACCAGCCGGCGTTCGACTTCGGTACCCCGGAGGGGCTGGATGGGCTAGCCCCACCGGCAGACTTGGCGCCTCCCTCCGACCTTGCGCCGCCAGCGGATCTGGCACCGCCTGTCGACTTGCAGCCTCCGGCTGATCTGCAAGCGCCTGCCAACTAGAACATCTAAAGGAATGGCTGGGTCGACATGGTCGACCCAGTCTTCAGGACAGATCTAGCTGGCGCTGTTCAGCTCTTCTGCGAGCGCGCGCGAATCTGGAACGTGTCGAATGCGTACTCGGCGACCTGGAACCACAAATACTCTTCGTTCTTGAAGGCGTTCATCGCGTCGTACACCTTCTTGAACGCCGGGTTCTTCTCGCTGATCTCGGCATAGACCTGCTGTGCTGCCTGCCAGCAGGCCTGCATGATTTCAGGGCTGTACGGGCGGAGTTGGGCGCCATTGGCCACGAGCGTCCTGAGCGCCTTCGGGTTCCGGGCGTCGTAGCGGGCCTGAGTCACGACGTTGGCAAGAGCTGCAGCACTGGTGACTGCGGCCTTGTAGCTTTCCGGCAGTTGCTCCCACTTCGCCTTGTTGATGAAGAAGTGCAGCATCGGGCCGCCTTCCCACCAGCCGGGATAGTAGTAGTACTTAGCAACCTTGTAGAAACCGAGCTTCTCGTCGTCGTAAGGACCGACCCACTCGGCGGCATCGATCGTGCCCTTCTCCAGGGCAGGGTAGATGTCGCCGCCGGCGATCTGCTGCGGCACCGCGCCCAGCTTGGCGAGCACCTGGCCTGCGATGCCGGCGATACGCATCTTCAGGCCTTCGATGTCGGCGACCGTCTTCACCTCATTGCGGAACCAGCCTCCCATCTGGCAGCCGGTGTTTCCGCCGGGCAGGCCCACGAAGTTGTAGGGAGCGTAGAACTCGTTCATCAAGTCGATGCCGCCGCCATCATACATCCAGGCGTTCTGCTGGCGGCTGTTCAAGCCGAACGGCACGGCCGTACCGAAGGCGAAGGTCGGGTCCTTGCCGAAATAATAGTACGAGCAGGTGTGGCACATCTCGACGGTGTCGTTGGTGACGGCATCCGCGGCCTGGAGGCCCGGGACGATTTCACCGGCTGCGAATACCTGGACCTGGAACTTCCCATCCGTCGCCGCCTGCAATGCGTTAGCGAAGACCTCGGCCGCGCCATAGATCGTGTCGAGCGACTTGGGAAAGCTCGAGGTGAGCCGCCACTTCAGCTCCGGTGTGTTCTGCGCAACCGCCGGTTTCGGAAAGCTCGACGCTGCAGCGGCGATGCCAGCGGTGGCCAACCCGGCACCGGCTACGATGCCACGTCGGTCAATCTTCTTGGTCGCCATCAGGCGGACCTCCCTTGCTAAGCCTGGATCAAGTTTTAGCGCCGGGTACACGAGTAGCAACGGCCGCGCTCATATGAACTTCGGGATCAGGTCGTTGCCAGCGGTTTAGCTGCCCGCGCCGGCGTCTCGACGATCGGCAGGTGGACCAGCGCGGCGAGGATGCCGAGCAGGATCATGACGATCCACACAAGCCCGTAGCTGCCGGTCTGGTCGAACCACCAGCCACCCATCCACACGCCGATCAGGGCGCCTACCTGGTGGCTCAGGAACACGATCCCGAACAGCGTGCCCATGTAGCGCGGGCCGAACATGACGGCGACCAGACCGGACGTTGGAGGCACCGTCGAAAGCCAGAGCAGGCCCATCACGAGGGCGAAGACGAGGGTGGTCGTCGCAGTCGGCGGAAACGCCACATAGATGGCGATGATCACGGCGCGGCCAACATAGATGAACGACAGGATCCACCGCTTGGGCATCTTCCCGCCCAGAACGCCGGCCGTGTAGCTGCCGACGATGTTGCCTAGACCCACCAAAGCGATGGCCCAGCCGCCGACCCAGGGAGCAACGCCTGAATCCATCACGTAGGCCGGCAGATGGGTCTGGATGAAGGCTACGTGGAAGCCACACACGAAAAACCCGGCCGTCAGCAGCCAATAGCTCCGGTGACGCGCGGCATCCTTGAGGGCACGGCCGAGCGTCTCGCCTGGCGCCGGAGCCGTGGCGGCCTTGTGCGCATAGGGTGTGGCCAGCGGGATGACGAGCAGGACCAGGCCGGCCAGGAGCAGCAGCGCGGTTTGCCAGCCATAGGCCAGGATTGCGGCCTGGGAGAGCGGACTGATCAGGAACTGGCCGAGCGAACTCGAGGCGACGACAATCCCAAGCGCCCAGGAACGGCGGGCATCAGGCACCATCCGGCCGACCGCCGCCATAATGAGCGCGAAGCTTGCCCCTGCACCGCCGATGCCGATCAGCACGCCGGTGCTGAGGTAGAGCATGAAGGGCGTGGCCGCCTGGGCCATCATCGCAAAGCCGAGTGCGTAGATCAGCGAGCCGCCGATCAGCACCTTGCGCGTCCCGAACCGGTCCGCCAGGGCGCCGGCGATCGGCTGGCCGATCCCCCACAAAATGTTCTGAACGCCGATGGCGACAGAAAACTCCTCACGGCCGAAGCCTACGTCCCGCGACATCGGCTCGAGGAACAGGCCGAAGCCTGCCCGGGCGCCGAAGGTCAGCATCGCAACCAGGCAGCCGCAGCCGACCACAAACGCGAGTTGGTCGGCCGCGGCCTTGCTGCGCGTCTGCATCCTGGAGATTCCTTTGAACACGGGCGCTCCGGTTACGCCCCCGTGACGTCCACGTCCACCGCACCCAGATGCTCGATCTCGATGCGCACGGCCATGGGGCGGTCCAGCCAGAACACCGGCGTGATGGATCCGAGCGTGACCACCGAGCCGTTCGGCACAGCCAGCCCGAGACGTGCGCGGCGGTTCGCAAACCAGGCCAGCGCGTCGAGCGGATGACCGAGCAGCGCATCGCTGCGGCCGGCTCCGACCTCCTCTCCGTCCAGGATCGTGCGGGCGGCCAGCTGGTCCAGTGGGCCGATTTCCGCAAGCCCATGCGCCGTCCCCAGGACGAGCCCGGTGCCGAAGAAATTGTCGGCGGCCAGGGTGGCGGCGCCGACGGCCGAGAAGTCGGCATAGCGGTCGTCCACCAGCTCGATGGCCGCATGCACCGACGCCACGCACCGGGCGAGCCCCGCACGCTCGAAGGGGGCATCGTCCGGGCGAAGATCCCGCGCGAGCGTGACCGCGATCTCCGTCTCAATACCGAGCCGTGTGAAGCGGCCCAGTTGGAGACGCGCGGGATGAGCGAGCAGCGTTGTCGCGAAGATCTCGCCGAAGACCGGTTCGGCCACCCCGAGATAACGCTGCATGTGCAGCGCAGTGGCTCCGATCTTATAGCCGGTGACGGGTCCAAGGCTGTCGGACAGGCGGACGTTCGAGCGTTGCTGGATGCGATAGGCGGCGTCCAGATCGGCTGCCGCCAGACCGGGAAGAGGCCCGAGGCGCCCTTGGCCAAGGCGCGTGGCCGAAACATGCTCGGCCGCTGATCGGATCAATGCCTCGTCCATTGGTGGGTCCCGCCTGTCCATCATGATCCGTGGCGGGGGACCCGAAGGTCTCCCGCCACGGATCAATGCGCGCTTCGATGCCCCATCGCAAACTGCTCCTCCGGCGAGAGGACCATGCGGTGGCGGGCGTAGAGAAGGAAGTAGAGGATGCCGATCACGAACCAGACGGCCACCGCGATCACGCCCACGCGATAGACCGGGTCGGACAGCTGAAAGCAGATGGTGACGGCGGCGATGATCACGGTCAGCCAAGCACCCGGCACGCCCAGTGGGCTGCGGAACGGGCGCTCGATGTTCGGCAGCTTCTTGCGCAGGTAGATGAAGGACAAAGCCTGCATGATGTAGGAAAACATCGCGCCGAACACCGCCATGTTGAGCAGCGTGCCGCCGATGATGGCAGCACCCCGTTCCTCGCCCACGCCGAACCAAACCACCATCATCACCAGCAGGGCCACGATGGCGCCCGTCAGCATCGCGACGTGCGGGGTCTTGCGTGTGCCATGGGTCACCGAGAGCGCGCGAGGGAAGTAGCCGGCGCGCGACAAAGAATAGATCTGGCGGCCCTTGGCGAAGATGATCGTGTGGAAACTGGCGATCAGGCCGATCACCGCGACGAGCGCCAGGATCTTGGCGATGTCCGACCCGAACAGGGCGCGGAAACCGTCCAAAAGCGGCTCGCCTGAGCTGCCGAGCGCGAACGAACCCACGCCGGCCACGGAGGGGTTCAGCCAGAGGATCATGAACGCCGAGACGATCAGGGTGAAGATGCCGGCCAGGATGCCCTTGGGCATGTCGCGCTTGGGATCATGGCTCTCTTCTGCTGCCAGGGGCAACTGCTCGATCGCCAGGAACAGCCAGACGGCAAAGGGCATGGCTGCCAGCGCACCGACGAGGCCGTGCGGCAGGAAGGGGCCGTTGCCCTCGGGAAGCTCGGCCCCGTCCGGGCCGATGTTGAGCGCCCAGCGATTGAAGTCGATCGACGGGAACGCGGCGATCCAGAAGATGATGAGGACGGCCAGGGCGGCGAGCGTCACGATCAGCGTGACCCGGAACGACAGCTCCACGCCCACGATGTTCAGCCAGAGGAAGAGCGCATAGAAGGCGATCCACCAGATCGGCTGGAATGACGCCGGCGTCTCGAAGATGCCGGTCATGTAGGAGCCGATGAAGAACACGATCACGGCCGGGGTGAGCACGTACTCGACGTTCTCGGAAAGACCGGTGGCAAAGCCTGCCCACGGTCCCAGGGCGGTACGGGCGAACGAATAGGCGCCGCCCGTGTGCGGCAGTGCCGGGCTCATCTCGGCAATGCTGTAGGTGAGACCCAGATACATCACCATGATCAGCAAGGTCGCCACCAGGAGGCCGCCCCAGCCTCCGATTGCCAGGCCCAGGTTCCAGCCGGAATAGTGACCGGAGATCACCGCACCTACGCCCAGGGCCCAGAGCGACCAGACACCCGCATAGCGGCGCAGTGTCCGTTTGTCGAAATAGCCTTGATCGACATCGACATATCGCACGCCGGACTTATCGGCTTCTTTCGCCATGATGTCCCCCCAACGAACCATCAGGCACCGACAGTGCAGCGCACCTCGGCGGAAGGGAAGCCAGCCTGTTGCGCGGGAACACCCGAGTGCTGCCGATTTGGCACAAGGGGCTTCTCGGCCTTCACCGGACGGCACGATTGACTTGCCATGTCACCGCACCATAGATCCCGCGGCCTGGAAACCTGATGGTCATGGAAGGTCAGAGCGAATGACATCGATCGCGCTATTCGGTGCCGGCGGGAAGATGGGCATGCGTCTCGGACGCAACCTGGTCGGCTCCGCCTACGACGTGCGCCATGTCGAGGTCAGCGAGGCCGGCAAGGCAAGGCTGCGGGACGAGCTGGATGTCGGGGCTGTAGAGCCGGAGAAGGCGCTGACTGGCGCGGATGTCGTCATCCTGGCCGTACCGGACACGCTGATCGGCAAGGTCGCGGGCGGCATCGTGGACAAGCTGGCGCCCGGGACGATTGTCATCATCCTGGATGCCGCCGCACCGCATGCCGGCCACCTGCCCAAGCGGGACGACATCACCTACTTCGTCACCCATCCCTGCCATCCCCCGATCTTCAACGACGAGACCGATCCGGCCGCCCAGCGCGACCATTTCGGGGGCGTCGCGGCCAAGCAGCACATCGTCAACGCGCTGATGCAGGGGCCCGAAGAGCATTATGCGGTCGGCGAGCAGGTCGCGCGGACGATCTGGAAGCCGGTGATGCGCTCGCACCGGGTGACGGTCGAGCAGATGGCGATCCTGGAGCCCGGCCTGTCCGAGACGGTCTGCGCCACCTTGCTGGACGTCATGCGCGAGGCCATGGACGAGGCGGTCGCGCGCGGCGTGCCGGCCGAGGCGGCCCGCGACTTCCTGCTCGGCCACATGAACGTGCTGGGCTCGGTGATCTTCAAGGAAGTGGATGGCGTGTTCTCGGACGCCTGCAACAAGGCGATCCAGTTCGGCAAGCCAGCACTGATGAAGGACGACTGGAAGCGCGTGTTCGAGCCCGAGGAGATCATGGAAAGCATCCGGCGGATCACCTGAGGGAGCCGGCCCATGGCGACCATCCGGGGAGCGCTGATCGGCTGCGGGTTCTTCGCGCAGAACCAGATGCATGGCTGGGCGGACATCGAGGGCGTGGACATCGTCGCGATCTGCGACCGGGACCGGGGCCGGCTCGACGCTACCGGCGAGCGGTTCGGCATTGCCAAGCGCTACCAGGATGCCGGCCAGATGCTGGCAGGCGAACAGCTCGACTTCGTGGACATCGCGACCACGGCGCCCACCCACCGGATGCTGGTCGAGATGGCGGCGTCGCGCGGCCTGGCGGTGATCTGCCAAAAGCCGTTCGCGCTCTCGATGGGGGACGCGGAGGCGATGGTGCGGGCCTGCGAGGCGGCAGGCCCGCCCTTGATGGTGCATGAGAACTTTCGCTGGCAGACGCCGATCCAGCTGGTCCGCGCGCAGATCGACAAGGGCCTGATCGGCAGACCCTTCTTCGGCCGGTTCTCGTTCCGCTCCGGCTTCGACGTGTTCTCGGGGCAGCCCTACTTGGCCCAGGGCCAGCGCTTCATCATCGAGGACCTGGGCATCCATATCCTGGACATTGCCCGGTTCATCATGGGCGACGCCACCTCCCTCGCCTGCCGCACCATGCGCATCAACCCACGGATCAAGGGCGAGGACGTCGCGACCATGCTGCTCGGGCATGGCGACGCCACCAGCATCGTTGACTGCTCCTATGCGACCAGGCTGGCGGTGGAGCCGTTCCCGCAGACGCTGATGGAGGTCGACGGCGACGAGGGCTCGATCCGGCTCACCGAGGGCTACCAGCTGACGGTGCATGGCCAGGGCGGCACCCAGGTCGTGGACGCGTCGCCTATCCTGCTGCCCTGGGCGCAGCGGCCCTGGCACAACATCCAGGAGAGCGTGCGGGCGATCCAGCAGCACTGGGTCGACTGCCTGCGGAGCGGCCGGGAGCCGCAGACCTCGGGGCGGGACGATCTGAAGACGCTGAGGCTGGTCGAGGCCGCCTATGAGAGCGCCGGTCGAGGAACGGTCGTCGACGTCCGCGGCTGACGATCCCAGATTCATGCAAGCCTCTGAATCAGCATGGGTCCTCGGGTTCGTTCATGCAAAACAACACGCGCACGGCACCCGTCCGCCATCCGGTCGCCACGATCGGACAGTATGACATATCCGGGACAATGATGTGAGTCGTTGCGGGTTTACTGGCGGGCTGGCTGGGAACGGCGGTCGTTACTCGCCGGATCTGTAGCAATTAGTTAAAATTGACAGCTTGACGGCTGTATTAGAACGGGTCAGTGCTTCCATGGAGGAGCGCTCGACCCGCCGCCGGGGAAGGAGAAGACGCTCCAGGCGAGGGAAGCATGAAGCGTCGCGATGTCTTGCGGACAGCCTCGGTGGCTGCACCGGCGATCATGACCATGGGCACCAGCCAGGCGTCGCACCGGGACCGCCCGATGAACGTCATCCTGTTCATCACCGACCAGGAGCGGGCGATCCAGCATTTCCCGCCGGGCTGGGCGAAGGAGAACCTGCCAGGCCTGCAGCTCCTCCAGCGCAACGGCCTGACCTTCGACCGGGCGTTCTGCTCGTCCTGCATGTGCTCGCCCAGCCGCGCCAGCCTGTTCACCGGGCTCTATCCGGCCCAGCACCAGGTGACCGACACCCTCACCTTCGGCACCGACTATTCCAACATGGAGCACGTGCTGCCCCGCAACGTGCCGAACCTCGCGACCGTCATGGAAAAGGTCGGCTACGAGGTCGTCTACAAGGGCAAGTGGCACATCTCGAAGCCGCTCTCCAACCCGCAGACGGAGGAGGAAGCCGAGCTGGCCTGGCGGCCGCGCGACGTCGGCATCTACGGTTTCCAGCGCTGGACGGCGCCCGATGCGGGCGAGAACCAGGACCTCACCCAGTTCGGCGGCGGCTACGCCAATAACGACCATCGCTACATGACCGGCCAGACCGACCGGGGCGCCGAGCAGGAGGGCGTGCTCGACTACCTGCGCGATCGGGCCAGGCACCGGCAGCCCTTCTTCCTGGTCGTCTCACTGGTCAACCCGCACGACGTGCTCTCCTACCCGCGCACCTGGCAGGAAGGCGGCTACCATTCGGAGAAGTGGCTGGAGGGCGACATCGAGCTGCCCAAGACCTGGGACGAGGATCTGAGGACCAAGCCCACGGCCCAGCGGCAGTTGCTGGTAGCCCTGGCGGCGGGCATCGGCGTCCTGAGGAACAAGGAGCAGCGTCTCGCCTACCTGAACTTCTACGGCAACCTGCTCAAGCGCGTGGACGCCTACCTGCTGCGCATGATGGAGGTCCTGCACAAGGAGGGCTTGGTCGACGACACGCTGGTGATCCGCACCTCCGACCATGGCGAGATGGGCTTGGCCCATGGCGGCATGCGGCAGAAGATGTTCAACTTCTACGAGGAGGCGCTGCGCGTACCGCTCGTCTACTCGAACCCGCGGCTCTACCCCAAGCCGCTGCGCAGCGAGGCCCTGGTCAGCCATGTCGACTTCCTGCCGACCATGGCGGGCTTCGCCGGCGCCATCCAGCGGCGCATCTGGGAAGGCGTCGACTACTCGCACCTCCTGCGCCATCCCCATGGGCCGGCACCGCAGGACCATGTGCTGTTCACCTATGACGACATCCGCGCCGGGCAGAACGTCGCCCAGCTGGTGGCCCCGCCCAACCGGATCGTCTCGATTCGCGAGGGACGCTGGAAGCTCGCCCGCTATTATGACGGCGACGGCAACGTGCCGGACCAATGGGAGATGTACGACCTCCTCAAGGACCCGCTGGAGACGAACAACCTCGCCCGGCCCGGCTACCGGCCGACGCTGGAGCAGGCGACCCAGCGGGCGCGCCTGACCGCCAGGCTGGAACATGCCCAGAAATGGCGGCTGCAGCCGCTGGACCGGGAACTCGTGCCGCAGCCCTCCGCGACGGAACCGAGCTCGGGATCCTGACGACGCGCCACCTGCCGGCCGGCAGGTGGCCGGCTCCCTTTCCGGATTCCCCATCGCCCCGAACCCGACTAGCATCCGTCCGAAGACGACGGGGAGGTTGACGTAGTGAGCGAGTATCTCGTGCTCGACAAGAGCTTCGGCCATCTGATCAGCGGCAACGCGCGGGTCAGGAAGCTCTGGACGGGCGCTGCCTGGGCCGAAGGCCCGGTCTTCTTCCGGGACGGCAACTTCCTCCTGTTCTCGGACATTCCGAACGACCGGATCATGCGCTTCGTGCCGGACTTCACCGGTTTGGAAGGCACCATCTCGGTCTACCGTCAGCCCGCCAACAACACGAACGGGCATACTCGCGACCTGCAGGGCCGGCTCGTGTCGTGCGAGCATGGCGCGAGAAGGGTCACGCGCACCGAGCTCGACGGCAGGATTACGGTCATCGCCGACAGCTACAACGGCAAGAAGCTGAACTCGCCGAATGACGTGGTGGTGAAGTCGGACGGCACGATCTGGTTCACCGACCCGTCCTACGGGATCCTGTCGGATCTCGAAGGCTGGAAGGCGGAGCCGGAATATGGCGGATGCCATGTGTTCCGCTTCGATCCCTCGTCCAACAAGCTGGAGGCCGTGGCCACCGACTTCGTGAAGCCGAACGGGATCGCCTTCTCGCCGGACGAGAAGATCCTCTACGTCGCGGACACCGGCGCGTCGCACGATCCCGAGGGTCCGCGCCACATCCGGGCGTTCGACGTGAGCGGGGACGGCAAGCTGTCCAACTCGCGCGTGTTCGCCGAATGCGATGCCGGGCTGTTCGACGGGTTCCGCCTGGACACGGACGGACGGGTCTGGAGCTCGGCCGGCGACGGCGTCCATTGCTTTGCGCCGAGCGGCCAGCTGCTCGGCAAGATCCTGGTGCCGGAAGTCGTGGCGAACGTCACCTTTGGCGGGTTCAAGAAGAACCGGCTCTATATCTGCGGGACCACCTCGCTCTACGCGGTGCATGTCTCGGTGACGGGGGCGCAGGTCCCATGAGGCCAGCCGTTCTCGCGGTGGCCGGCACGCTGGCGCTGGCTGCCTGCGGCGGCAAGATCGAGGGCCCGAACCGGCACGTGCCGCCGTCCGGGACCACGGTCACCTATGACTGCGACAACGGCAAGGTCCTGCGCGCGACCTATGAAGGACTGTCCGACGTCCACATCATCACGGAGGGCAAGGACGTCGTCCTGCACAGCGTGATGTCCGAGCGCGGGGCCAAGTACAAACAGTCGGCCGACGAGTTCTGGATGGAGGGCAGCGAAGCCACCTTCCAGACGGTCGACGGCACGACGGACTGCATCATCCGGCCATAGGCGCCGGGACCCCACCTTCCGCCAGCCGGGCCGCCCTGCCCGGCTGGACCCGCTGACGCTTCCGGGCACATCGGCATGGCCGTCCTCCGGCTCGTCCTGGGCGACCAGCTGAGCCAGCGCATCTCCAGCCTCTCCGGCCTCGCTTTGGCCGAGGACCTCGTGCTGATGTGCGAGGTGCAGGAAGAGGCGACCTATGTCCGCCACCACCAGAAGAAGATCGCCTTCCTGTTCTCGGCGATGCGCCACTTTGCGGCAGCGCTCGCTGAAACCGGTTGCCGGGTGCGCTACGTGCGGCTGGACGAACCCGGCAACAGCGGCTCGTTCCGCGGCGAGGTCGAGCGGGCGCTGGCCGCCTTCCCGGCCGGGAAGGTCGTGGTCACCATGCCGGGCGAGCACCGGGTCCTGGCGGACATGGCGACATGGCCGGAGCGGCTGGGCGTCCCGGTCGAGATCCGCAAGGACGACCGCTTCCTTTGCGGGATCGAGGAGTTCCAAGCCTGGGCAGCCGGGCGGCGCGTCCTGCGGATGGAGTTCTTCTACCGCGAGATGCGGCGCAAGCACCGGGTCCTGATGGCAGGCGACCAGCCGGAAGGCGGACGCTGGAACTACGATGTCGAGAACCGCAAGGCGCTGGCCGATGGCGGCCTGCTGATCCCCCCGCCGACCATGATCGAGCCCGATGCCACGACGCTCGAGGTCATCGACCTCGTCCGCAGCCGCTTCGGCGGGCATTTCGGCGACCTCCTGCCGTTCCGTTTCGCCGTGACGCGCGACCAGGCGCTGCAGGTGCTGGCGGACTTCCTGGAGCAACGCCTGCCGTTGTTCGGCGACTTCCAGGACAACATGATGCAGGGGCAGCCATGGATGTACCATGCGCATCTCAGCTTCTACCTGAACTGCGGCCTGCTCGATCCTTTGGAGGTCGTGCGGGCGGCCGAGCAGCGCTACTGGCATGGGCAGGCGCCGCTGAACGCCGTAGAGGGCTTCATCCGCCAGATCCTGGGCTGGCGGGAATATGTCCGCGGGATCTACTGGCTGAAGATGCCGGGCTACGCGGCCCTGAACTTTCTGGCGGCGACCCGGCCGCTGCCCTGGTTCTACTGGAGCGGCGAAACCGACATGAACTGCCTTCGGCAGTGCATCGCCGAGACGAAAGAGAGCGCCTACGCCCACCACATCCAGCGGCTGATGGTGCTGGGCAATTTCGCTCTCCTGGCGGGGCTCGATCCCCGCCAGGTCAACGAGTGGTACCTCGTGGTCTATGCCGACGCGTATGAGTGGGTCGAACTGCCCAATGTCAGCGGCATGATCCTGTTCGCCGATGGCGGCTATCTCGGCAGCAAGCCGTATGCGGCCGGCGGCGCCTATGTCGACCGGATGTCCGACTATTGCCGGTCGTGCCGCTACGACGTGAAGGCGAAGAGCGGCCCGAAGGCCTGCCCGTTCAACTATCTCTACTGGAACTTCCTGCTGTCCCACCGGACCAGGCTGAAGAACAATCCGCGCCTGCAACTGGCCTACCGGTCGCTGGACAGGATGAGCACGGCGCGGACCGTGGCGATCCAGATGGACGCGGCGCGGTTCCTTGGCAGCCTCCGCAGCGATCCCTAGTCGTCCACGTCCTTCATCGTCTCGCGCAGGGTCCGACCGCGGTACGCGGTGCGGTGACGGCCGCGGCGCTGCAGCTCGGGGATCAGGTAGGCGACCATGTCCTGGAGGTCCCCTGGCATGGAGATCGGGTGGCCGATCATGAAGCCGCCGCGGCTGCCGGTGGCCTCGAAGACTTCCTCCAGGTGGTCGGCGACCTCCTTGCCGTCGCCGGCGAAGGTCAGGTCGTAATGGCTGGCATAGCGCATGGCCTCGCGGAAGAACTCGTCGCGGGTCATCTCGGTGGTGGCGCCATATTTGTGGGACATGATGGCGACGGGGCCGGCTGGTGTCGCCTGGGTCGCCGCGATCTGGTCGTTCAGTTCCTTCAGCGTGAAGCGCTCTGGGATCTTGGAGAAGTCGAAGCCGGAATTGTGGGAAAGGTAGACGCCCACGCCTTCGGGCGGGAACATGGTCAGGAGCCCTTCCCTGCGGCGCCTGGCCTCGGCACCCGTCTCGGCGACCACGAGCGGCTTTTGCCACATGATGCCGACCGTTCCGGGATCGCGGCCGTGCGCGCGGAGGGCGTCGTCCAGGGCGGCGCGCTGCTTCACCTGGGCATGAACGGCCATGTTCTCGCCAAACGCGATATCGACGAAGCCGGCAGCGGTCTTGAGCCCGCGCGGCGAGCCGCCGGCCTGGACCAGCACCGGGCGTCCTTGTGGCGAGGGCGGCGTGTTGAGGGGACCCTTTACCTTGAAGAAGCGGCCGACATGGTCGATCGGGCGGACCTTCGTGGGATCGGCGACACGGCCGGTTTCCCGGTCCCAGATCATCGCATCGGGGGCGACGCTGTCCCAGAGCTTGAGGCAGACGTCGATGAACTCGTCCATCCGGTCGTAGCGGGCGCCGTGCTCCATCAACTGGTCGAAGCCGAAATTCTGGGCGTCGGCCAGCCGGGTGGAGGTGACCACGTTCAGCGCCATGCGGCCGTTCGTGATGTGGTCGAGCGAGTTCATGAGCCGCGCGATGTAGTAGGGATGCATGAAGGTCGACGCATAGGTGATGCCGTAGCCGACATGCTTGGTGACCCGGGACATCGCGACCATGAGCGGGTTCAGGTCCTGGCGGGGAAATGTCATGCCCCACTCGACCGCCGTGTCGATCGAGTCCTTCCAGGTGCTGGGAATGCCGGTGCCCTCCCCGGAGAACACCATGTCGAAGCAGCCGCGCTCGCAAAGCCTTGCGATGTCCTCGTACATCTCCACGTCGGGAAAGCTCAGCCCGCCCGGCCAGGAGCCGGGCATCCGCCAGCGGCCGTCCATGGCGATGTAGGACACGTCGAAGCCGAGATTCATGCGCTTCGCCATGGGGGCGCTCTCCTCGTCTGGGTACGGGGCGCACCCGAACCTTCCCGGGCCGCATCGTCAAGAGGTTGACGATGCTGGTATGACAGGCTCACAATCATACCAACGAAGAGGCCGAGCCGGCATGACCCCGAAGGGAGCCGAAGCTGGCCTCAAGGGAGGTAGAACGTGGTGAGCGGGCCGGTCGCCGACACTACGCGCGAGGACGAGACACTGCACGGATCGCCGATCCGGACGCGGCGGCTGCACGAGGAGGTGGCCGCCCGGATCGAGGCGGCGATCACGGCGGGTGCCGTGGCGCCGGGCGAGAGCCTGCCGTCCGAGCGGGAGCTGATGTCGCGCTATGGCGTCGGGCGCCCGGCGGTGCGCGAGGCGCTCCTGTCGTTGCAGCAGCGCGGGCTGATCGAGCGGCGCAATGGCGAGCGGGCACGGGTCGCCTCGCCCAATGCCGCCGACGTGGTGGCGCAGATGACGCTGCCGGTACGCCGCATGCTGGCCGACCCGGAGAACGTCCGGCACTTCCAAGGTGCCCGGGCGCTGTTCGAGACGGCGATCGCGCGGCAAGCGGCGGAGCTGGCGACACCGGCGCAGATCCAGGCGCTCAAGGCGGCGCTGGACGACAACCGGGCGCAGCTGGGGGACCCGGTCGCCTTCGCACGCACCGATGTAGCCTTTCACTTCCTCCTGGCGGAGATCCCGCGGAACCCGATCTTCACCGCGCTTCACGACGCGCTGGTAGGCTGGCTGACCGAGCAGCGGCGCGTGACGCTCACGAGCAAGCGTGCCTTCGAGGTCGCCTATGCGGCGCATGAGCGGATCTACCAGGCCGTGGCGGCCCATGACGAGGACGCGGCGGCGCGTGCCATGGCGGACCACCTGGCCGAGGTCGCGGACCTCTACTGGCACACCGACAAGAAGGGAAAGAAGAGATGAGCGACGGGCTGGTGGTGCTGGTGGAGTTCCGGCTCAAACCCGGAAGCGCTGCCGCCTTCGAACCGCTGATCGCCGCCAATGCCCATGCCTCGGTGACGGACGAGCCGGGCTGCCGACGCTTCGACATCGCAACGACGCCCGAGGATCCGGAGCGCATCGTCCTCTACGAGATCTACGACGACCGTGCCGCGTTCGACTACCACGTCACCACGCCGCACTACCTCACCTTCAAGGAAGGATCGGGACCCTTGATCGCCAGTTCGACCGTGCACCTCCTGGACCTCAAGGAGAACGCCAAGCCGGCAGGCGGGGCCGCCCGATGAGCGGACCTTCCCTGCGTGAGATGTCCGGATCGACCGAGCCCAAGTTCGGCCACTTCATCGTCGAGTTCGCCACGCCAGGCATCGGCCACATCCTGAAGAATGCCGGCTGCGATTTCGTCCTGTTCGACTGCGAGCATTCCGGCTTCGGCTTCGAGACCGTCAAGGCGGCGATCCGCTATTTCGAGGCGGCCAGACTGCCTACTATCGTCCGGGTGCCGTCGCGCGAGTACCAGCACATCGCCCGCGCGCTCGACATGGGGGCGGAGGGCATCATGCTGCCGATGGTGTCCACGCCGGAGGAGGCACGCTTCATCGTCGACAGCGTGAAGTATGTGCCCAAGGGCAACCGCGGCGTAGCACTCGGCATCGCGCACGATGCCTACAAGGGCGGCGAGGTGCTGGCGAAGCTGGCGGCGCAGAACGAGCGCTCGGCTGTGTTCGCGCAGATCGAGACCAAGGAAGGTGTCGCCAACGCCGATGCGATTGCCGGCACGGACGGGATCGACTGCCTGTGGGTCGGCCATTTCGACCTGTCCTGTTCGCTGGGCGAGCCCGGCCAGTTCCAGTCCAAGACATTCCTGGATGCGATCGAGACGGTGGCACAGGCCTGCCGCAAGCACGGCAAGCGGCTGGGGCGGCTCGTGCCGGACGTGGCGACGGGGGTGGAGTATCGCGGCAAGGGCTTCGACTTCCTCTGCTATTCCGGCGATGTCTGGACCTACCAGGCGGCATTGAAGGCCGGCATCGACGGGCTGCGGGCGGGGTGCGCCGAGGCGACCAAGGGAGGCAAGTGATGGCAGGCAAGTTCAGGGTCGCGTTGTCGTCGGACTTCAGGAAGCCGGACGGCGCGCCCACCTACCCCGACTTCGACCTG
>NZ_DATAGQ010000174.1:0-61221 GCF_036263595.1 Geminicoccus sp.
ACCTTCGTCACCGCCTGCAGCTTTGCCAGGCACTACAGTGGCGGACGCCTTTCAAGGCCATCGGCGACGCCTGGAAGGACAACCCCTCCATCTTCAGAAGCGGCCCGCACCACCTCATCCCGGAACCAACCAACTAGGGAAAGGCTGCAGGCCACCCTGGCCCTCCCACCTTCGTGTTCCTCGATGCTTGAGCGCCAGAGGCGGCAAGGTCACCAGCACCAACATGGTCAGTCGCCATGGCTGGTGGCCGAAGATCCGGCGCCTGGCCAGCCATGGCCATACCGGCCTCGCCCTTCGTCAACAGATCGGGGACCCGGGCAGCCAGCCAGTGATCCCGTCAAGGCGGCAGGCGACACAGGCCGCCCGTACTGCCTGGATCGACGCCAACAACACAGCAACCTCCTTCACTGGCGTCCTCTGCCCTGCCGTCTTACCTGACTGGCGCAGAGGCTGACGAAGTGCAGCTGTCTCCGTGCATCGCCGTTCCGCTTGAACCCGACAAGCGGCCTCACCCGTGACAACGGGAGCTGGCCAGGAGCCAAGAATCCGAACGACGTTGGGCGCGCCAACTTGGGCTGGGTGGTGACCACGAAGTGGCGGGGCAGGGGTACGGTCGTCATCCTGCCGTGACCATGCCACATCCAGGATTAAGGAAGTGTTAGCATCCGCCACACTCGCTTGATGTTCTATATATGTTCTTATAGTGTGGCGGCATGAAAAACCCTCCCGAAGCCGACGTCGCGGACCTTCGTGTAGTGGGACGCGACCACTTGGCTCACGTCATCGCGCGAGCGCTCGACGTGAGTACCCGCAGCCACCAGCATCGGATTCCGGTGGCCCAACGCTACGACTTGGCCGAGCAGATCGCGGATTCGATCGAACTGCTTGGCTGGCAGGTCCTGCGGCCACATCGGGATCCGGCTCGGCGGGATGGCAGCTGACTGGACGCTGCTCGTCGCGTTGGCTCAAGCCTTCGATGTGTAGCCTCTGCACGAGTTCATTCCGGTTGACTCGGGCGACCGCCCCTGGCTTCAGGCCCACGGGTCGGCGTTGGGAGCGCCAAGCTCTGTAGGCGGAGGTGGTGATGAGGCCGGCTGGCCGAGGTGGAGATGGCGACGTCCTGTGCAGTGTTGCAGGGCCATGATGCAGTGGCCGGTGGAGCCCAGCGTGGAGTGCCAGTCGGCCGGGCATGACGAGCAACCCCGGCGGCTGCACGGACGGGCGTCGGGCTGCTTGAAGCCGACCATCATGGCAGCCTCGGTACCGCGACGTGCAGAGGAGGCGGCAGGACAACCGGCATCATCCCTATCGACGTCATGTCCGTCCATGTTTCCATGGTCGCCGCACCACCCATGGCCGTCTCACCTCCACCACATGCTGCCGCCTTACGGCCGGGTACGGCCGATGGACATCGGTCTGCACCGGCTCGCCGATGACCATGATCGCCCTTTGCTACTCCAGCACCTCTGCTGGCGGCTTTCCGCAAGGCCACGCCGATGTTTCGTCCGCTCGCAACTTTCGGCGGTCTGGCGCCCCTTGCCCCGACGTCAGGAGCGATCGTTCAAGATGACCGTTCCAGACCAGCCGCCGGCGCCGTAAGGATGAGGCGGCTCATCATGGACGGCGAGGCGACAATGAAGGTCAGCATCGACATCGACTGCACACCGGAAGAGGCACGCCAGTTCCTGGGTCTGCCGGACGTGGCGCCGATGCAGAAGAGCCTGATGGACACGCTGGAAAAGCGGCTGTCGGACGCGATCAACGCCACGGATACCAAGCAGTTGATGGAAACCTGGCTGCCGCTCTCCAAGGGACTGGAGCAGTGGCAGACGATCTGGACCCAGATGATGGCGACCGCTACCGGCATGCGGCCGCCGAACCCGACGAAGGACGAGAAGAGCTGAGCCAGGACACGATCTGGGCCTGGGCGACACCGCCTGGTCGCTCGGCCCTGGCGGTCCTGCGTATCTCGGGGCCCGCTGTCGGCAATGTGCTGCATGCCTTGGGCGTCCGGGTGCTGCCCGCGCCACGTCGGGCCAGCCTGGCACGGCTGGTCGATCCGGCCGATGGTCAGCCGATCGACCAAGCGATCGTGCTGCGGTTTCCCGCTCCGGCCAGCTTCACCGGCGAGGATCTGGTGGAAATCCAGCATCATGGCGGCCTCGGCGTCCGACGGATGTTGGCGAACGTCCTGGCGCACATGCCATCGCTCCGTCCGGCCGAGGCTGGCGAGTTCACGCGCCGCGCCTTTCTCGCCGGCAAGCTTGGTCTCTCCGAAGTCGCCGGGTTGGGCGACCTCGTCGATGCGACCACCGCAAGAGCCGCCCGACATGCCCTCCTGCGGCTGGAAGGGGAGGTGTCTCGGCAGGTCGAGGCATGGTCCGACCAGTTGCTCGGGCTTCGGGCGGAGATCGAGGCCGACCTGGATTTCGCCGCCGATCAGGCCGATGTGACGGCGGGGGCGCTCGGGCGTGCGGGACCCCGACTGGAACTGCTTCGGGATCAACTCCGGAAGGCGGTCCAATCGGCTGGCGCCGCGACACGGCTACGGGAGGGGTTCGTCGTGGCCGTGACCGGCCGGCCCAATGTCGGCAAGTCCAGCCTTGTCAACCTGCTGGCGGGGCGGGAGGTGGCGATCGTGACCGAACGGCCGGGCACGACGCGGGACCCGATCGAGGTGGAACTCGACCTCAATGGTCTGCCGGTCACGCTGATCGATACCGCCGGTCTGCGCGAGACGGACGATCCCATCGAGCAGGAAGGTATCAGGCGAGCCAGGGAGAAGGCCGCCGGTGCGGACCTTGTGATCGAGCTGGTCGATGCCCGGGACATGCCTCCCGCCGTCGTTGACTGCCCCAACCATCTGATCGTGGTGAATAAGGCCGACCTGGTGCCGGATCGGTGGGCGATGCTCGCAATCTCCTGCCGGACAGGTACCGGGATCGACGAGCTGCTGGCAGCAATCGCGGCGCGACTGGACAAGGACCTGCCGGCTGAGCTCGGGGCGGTGCCGGCCGATGCACGCGGGCAAGCGGCGGTGTCGCAGGCCCTGGAAGCGGTCGAGCAGGCCCTGGCAGCGCTGCCGCTGGCCGAACCTGTCCTCGTAGCGGAAGAGCTGCGGGCGGCGGCCCTGGCGTTGGCCAGACTCACCGGTCTCGGCGGTGACCCGGAGGACGTGCTGAGCGCGATCTTCGCCCGGTTCTGCATCGGCAAGTGACGAGCTGATGTTTCACGTGAAACATCAGCCTGGTTCAGTCTCCGGCATATGCACCACGCCCAGCCGTTCGGCCGCCACCCGCCTGATTGCATCGGCCGCTTGCGGATCGGCTCGCAGGAAGCGCTCGAACACGACTGTGTGCAACTCGAGCAGCTGGCAATAGCCAAGGGCCACGACGTCGTTGCGGCGCGGCTCATGCGTGATCAAACCGAGTTCACCAAAGAAATCGCCGGTACCGAGGCGGATCGGCTCGGGCAGCACGACCTCCACCGCACCACTGGCGATGAAGAACATCCGGTCACCCGCTTCACCCTGGCGGACGATGCGCTCCCGGGGGAGTGCGAGCCGCGGCCGCAGCAGCCGGCTCATGGCAGCCAACTGTTCCGGATCCAGGTCCTGAAACAACGGCAGATCGTGCAGGAGGCTCGGCACGTCCATGCGCAGGTCCAGCTTCGGTGCCTTCTCCAGTCGGCGCTTCCGCTCCCGCAAGGCCTCCATCAGGTCCCGGTAGACTGGTGGGGTGATCAGTCGTTCCTGCAGCATCTGGCCATACGCATCTTCCTCCATGCGCAGCGCGGCCCGATCCATGTAACGTGTGCGCAGCGCCTCGGCATACTCCGGGTACTGAAGCTCCAGCGCCTCGAAACTCCGCTCGGTCTGTTCGCGCCGGGCCTGGACAACGTGAAGCGCAGTTTCCGCAACGCGTCGCTCGAACAGCATCGGCAGCCGGCTCTCGGCAAAATCCTCGACCTCGCTCAGCACGCGGCGGCTGACCAGCATCACCTCGAACCGGTCCGCCAGCCTCATGGCGAGCGGCCCCGACCAGCGCAGCGTTCGCTGCAACCAGACCGACGCGCGCAGGAAGACGTCGAACTGGCTGAGCCGCTTGGCCTGCGATCGGTAGCCCCTGGCTCCGTCCGTCTGCAGCGCGTCCTGAAGCTGATCAGTATTGCTGAGCAGCTGGGAGGCGGTGCGCCGGCCGACCAGTGCGCGGCCAATTTCCGCCACATAGAGTTCAGCCTCGTGCCGGGTGAGGGTGAGCAAGGCGGCCGAGAGCTGCTGCGCCAGCATATCGTCGCCAAGCGGCGCTACCCGGCGCGGGGTGGCCATCCGCGCCTTGTAGAGGCGGTCGATCTCCGGTGACGTATCCGGGTTGATCCCGAGCCGGCCCGCCTCCGTCCTGAGCTGGTCGAGCATGTTCGACTGGCTGAGTTCGATGGCCCGGTCGCGCACCATCCGTTCCAGGGGCCCCAGCTGGTTGAGGCCAAGCCAGCCGATCAGCGCCCGCAGCGTGGTCCCCTGCACGAACAGGGTGAACAGCACGTAGGAAACAGCCACGACCTCGACCAGGTGCTGCACGTCCTCCCCGATTCCGTCGATCTCCGTAACCGCCAGGGCCAGCGCGAGGGTGACCGCGCCGCGCAGCCCGCCCCAGAGCATCACCGCGCGGTAGGCGCTGCGAATCGGCTTGGCGAGCTTCAGCGCGGCCAGCAGCGGGATGACCACGTAGAGGACGAAGATGCGTGCGACGAACGTCGCCGCGATCAGGATCACCAGGAGGAGCAGGTCGCCCAGATGGAAGTCGGCCAGCACCTTCGGGATCAGCATCGCAGCCAGCACGAAGACCAGCGATGCCGCCCAGAAGCCCAGTTGCTGCCAGATCTGCTGGATGGCAGCCCAGGCCGGCGCACTCACCCGGCGCCGCCCGAGAAAGCCGAACACGACCCCGGCTGCAACGGTCGCCACTACGCCGGAGATGTGCAGCACGTGCTCGCCAACGATGTAAGCGAGATAGGCGAGCGCCAGCGACAACGTGATCTCGGCCGGTCCGGCGCTGTCCAGCTTGGTGAGCAGGGCTGCCCCCAGCCGGCCGAGGACCACACCGAACAGACCGCCGCCGATGAAGTCCCAGACGAAGGTCGATGCGATCACGGCTGGATGGCCGTCGCCGCCGACCTGGAGCACCGAGACGAACGCACCGAACAGGGCGATCGCGGCCGCGTCATTGAGAAGACTTTCGCCCTCGACCAAGTCGGAAAGGCGTCGTGGCGCGCCCACTTCCCTGAAGACGCCGATGACCGCAATCGGGTCCGTGGTTGCAACGACCGCGCCGAGCAACAGGCAGCCTGCCAAGGGAACGACAGTGAACGGATTGAGCGACAGGCCAACGACGACCGTCGTCACCAGAACAGCTAGGACGGCCATGGTCAGGACCGGAACGGCATCGTCCCGCAGGGCACGTGCATCCAGGCTGATCGAACTCTCGAACAGGAGCACCGGCAGGAAGACCAGCAGCAGGGTGTCTGGTGGAATGCTGAGGCTCGCAAGGCTGTTCACGAGCGCGCTGAAGATCACCGGCAGTTCGTCGGCGTAGCGGCCATGCGCCAGAAATAAGCCGCCGCCGATGAGCATCCCGGCCAGTGCCAGCACGGTGGTTGCGGGCAGGCGCAGGCGCTCGGCGAGCGCCGGCACGAAAGCGGACAGACCTAACAGCGCCGAGATCGCCAGGACGGCCAGCACGATCGAGGACATGGTGTTTCCCTGCGTCTCGCTTTCGCCTATCACGCCGATGGCCCCGATGCGAAGCACCCTGCGATCACGTGGAACGGCACGTGACCGAATGTGAATGATCATGAAAATCGTCGACGTCATCGTCATTGGCGGAGGCCATGCGGGCGTGGAAGCCGCGGCGGCTGCCGCCCGATCCGGTGCAAGAACCGTGCTGCTGACCCAGCGCGCAGAGTCGGTCGGCCGGATGTCGTGCAATCCCGCGATCGGCGGGCTCGGGCGCGGCCAGCTCGTCCGCGAGGTCGACGCCCTGGACGGAGTGATGGCCCGAGCCATCGATGCGGCCGGCATCCAGTTCCGCCTGCTGGCGGCCGACAAGGGCGCGGCCGTGCGGGCACCGCGGGTCCAGGCCGATCGCTGCGCCTACGAGCAGGCAGTGCAGGCGCTGCTGGCCGACCAGCAGGGACTGGAGATCGTGGAAGGCGAAGCGGCCGACCTGCTGGTGCAGGGCGACCGGGTCGCGGGGATCGTCGACATCACCGGACTGAAGATCAAGGCCGGTGCCGTCGTCCTGACCACCGGCACGTTCCTGCGCGGCGAGATCCACCTGGGCGATGAGCGGCGCCCAGCCGGGCGCCGTGGTGAGCATCCATCGGTGCGCCTCGCGCAGCGCCTCGCGTCCACGGGCATCACGATGGGGCGCCTGAAGACCGGGACACCCCCGCGCCTCTTGCGGGACAGCATCGACTGGGATGGACTCGAGGCGCAGCCGGGCGACGATCCGCCCGTGCCGATGTCCTATCTGACCCGGGCCATTACGCGGCCACAGATCGAGTGCCGCATTACCTGGACCAATCCGTCGACCCATGCGCTGATCACGGCGGATCTCGCGCGCTCGCCGGTCTATTCCGGCCAGATCAGCGCCGGTGGCGTGCGCTACTGCCCGTCCATCGAGGATAAGGTAGTACGGTTTGCGGACCGGACGCGCCACCAGATCTTCCTGGAGCCGGAAGGTGCGGATGATCCGCTCGTGTATCCAAACGGCATTTCCACGGCGTTGCCGCGCGACATTCAGCTGGCCCTGGTCCGGTCGATTGCCGGCCTAGCAAGGGCGGAGATCGCCCAGTTCGGCTATGCGATCGAGTATGACCATGTCGACCCACGTGAACTTGGTCCGAGCCTGGAGGTGAAGCGCCTGCCGGGGCTGTTCCTGGCTGGCCAGATCAACGGGACCACCGGCTACGAGGAAGCAGCGGGGCAAGGCATCCTCGCCGGGATCAACGCGGCGCGATCGGCGGGAGGCGAATCCGGAATCGTATTGGATCGTGGCGAAGCCATGATCGGCGTGATGGTCGACGATCTCGTCACCCGCGGGGTTACCGAGCCCTACCGGATGTTCACGAGCCGCAGCGAGTTCCGCCTTCGCCTGCGGGCCGACAATGCCGACCAGCGGCTGACCGGGCGGGGGATCGAACTCGGGGTGGTCGGACCCGAACGTGCAGCGGCCTATCGGGCCAAGGTAGAGCGATTGGCACAGGCACGGTCGATGATGTCGGCGCTCAGCGTCAGCAGCTCACAGGCGGCGTCGGCTGGTATTACAGTCAACCCCGATGGCCGGCGCCGGAATGGCTTTGACCTGCTGCGGCAACCGGAGGTCGGCCCGACGCAGCTGTTCGGCCTCGCGCCGGCGCTGGAGACCATGCCAGGAGAGATTCTGGAGCAGCTGGTCATCGAGGCACGGTACGCCACCTATCTACAGCGACAGGAGGCGGAGGTCCGGAGGTTCCGGGCGCAGGAAGAACTCCGCTTGCCGGCAGATCTCGACTATGGGGCCATTCCCGGGCTCAGCGCCGAGGTCGTGGCCGTGCTGCGCCGCGTCCGGCCCAACTCGCTCGGCGCTGCGGCCCGCCTGCCCGGCATCACGCCCGCTGCAACGGCGCGACTTCTGCGGTACGTCGAGCGGCGAGCGGACCATGCGGCATGAACCAGGATCGTCCGCTTTCACCCGAGGACTGTGCGGCGCTCCTCGATGTTTCACGTGAAACACTTGCACGGCTCGAGCAGTGGGTCGAGTTGCTGGCCATGTGGCAGCAACGGATCAACCTGGTATCGGCCACGACACTGCGCGATCCGTGGCGACGGCATGTGCTCGATGGCGGGCAGCTGCTGCGCCACGCGCCGGCTGCTGCCATCTGGGCAGACCTGGGCACGGGTCCCGGTGTCCCCGGCATGATCCTCGCCATCATGGGCGTGCCGCAGGTGCATCTCGTTGAGAGCGACCAGCGCAAGGTCGCCTTTCTTCGCGAGTCCGCCCGGGTCACCGCCACCAAGGTCACGATCCATGCCCGGCGGATCGAGCAGGCCGACATGCCGCCGGCCGACGTGGTGACGGCCCGGGCCCTGGCGCCGCTCGACAAACTGCTTGGTTTGGCCAAACCGCATATGGGTCCTGCCACGGTAGGGCTCTTTCCCAAGGGTGAAGGGCTCCCGGCGGAATTGACCGAGGCAGCGCGGCACTGGCATATGAAGCCGGACGTCCTGCCGAGCCTCTCCGATCCGAGGGGCAACATCCTGCGCGTCTGCGAGGTTGCACGTGTCGACGGTCGTCGAGTTCAAGAGCGGTCCTAAAGCCCGCATCTTCGCCATCGCCAATCAGAAGGGCGGCGTCGGCAAGACGACCACCACCATCAACCTGGGCACGGCGCTGGCGGTCGCCGGCAAGCGTGTGCTGGTGGTCGATTTCGACCCGCAGGGCAATGCCTCCACTGGGCTGGGTGTCGACCGCTCAGTGCGGACCGTCACGGCCTACGAGATCATCACGGGCCAGGCGCCGGTGGCTGATGCACTGACGGAAACCGCCGTTCCCGGTCTTACCCTAATCACCTCGACCGTCGACCTCTCGGCCGCCGAGGTCGAACTGGTCGACGACGGCAAGCGAAATTTCCGCCTGCGCGATGCGCTGCTGCGGCTGGAAGACCGGTTCGACTACGTGCTGATCGACTGCCCGCCATCGCTGGGCGTCCTCACGGTCAACGGCCTAGTGGCGGCGCACGCCGTGATCGTGCCCCTGCAGTGCGAGTTCTTCGCGCTGGAAGGACTCAGCATGCTGCTGCGGACGGTGGAGCGGGTCCGACGGACCTTGAACCCGCGTCTGCAGATGCACGGCATCGTGCTGACCATGTTCGACCGGCGCAACAACCTGTCCGAGCAGGTGGCCGAGGATGTGCGGAGCTTCATGGGCGAGCGTGTCTACGAGACCGTGATCCCGCGAAATGTCCGTATCTCCGAGGCGCCCTCGCATGGTAAGCCCGTGATGATCTACGATGTCCGGTCGGCGGGTGCGGTGGCCTATGCCCATCTGGCCGGCGAAATGCTGAGACGGGACCGACGCATGGTGGCGGCAACGCGGTGAAGCACGA
The DNA here is from genome assembly GCF_036263595.1 of Geminicoccus sp. NCBI lineage: Bacteria > Pseudomonadati > Pseudomonadota > Alphaproteobacteria > Geminicoccales > Geminicoccaceae > Geminicoccus > Geminicoccus sp. Next base: position 9,145 of record NZ_DATAGQ010000174.1, read on the forward strand.
GACCGATCATCCCGTTCGTAAGCGCGGCCTCGGGATGGGGCTCTCCGCGCTCCTGGGGGACGACGCCGTCACGATCTTCGACAGTGAGGAGCAGGCAGCCAGGCCATCCTCGCGGTCATCGCGGATGGTGCCGATCGAGCAGCTGGCACCCTCGCCCCATCAGCCGCGCCGCCGGTTCGACGAGGCCGAGCTCGACTCGCTGGCCGATTCGATGCGGCGGCACGGTTTGCTCCAGCCCTTGCTGGTGCGGCCTGCCGGCGACGGACGCTACGAGATCGTCGCGGGCGAACGCCGCTGGCGAGCGGCCCAGCGGGCCGGTCTCGACGAGGTGCCGGTGCTCGTCCGCGAGCTTGGCGAGCGGGACACGCTGGAGATCGCACTGGTCGAGAACGTCCAGCGCAAGGATCTGACGGCCCTGGAAGAGGCGGACGGCTATCGCCGGCTGATCGAAGAGTTCGGCCATACCCAGGACGAAATTGCCACGGCACTCGGCAAGAGCCGCAGCCATGTCGCCAATACCATGCGCCTCCTGGCCTTGCCCGAGCCAGTCCGCCTGCTGCTCGACCAGGACAAGCTGACGGCGGGCCATGCCCGTGCCCTGCTCGGCGCCGCCGACCCGGTCAGATTGGCCGAGACGGTGATCGCCAACGGGCTGAGCGTCCGGCAGACGGAGGACCTAGTCCGCCGCGAGCAGGCGACGGCCGGTTCGGCCAAGCGCAGCACCACCGCACCCACCGCCGACCCTGACGTGAAGGCGTTCGAGGAACGCCTGTCCCGGCGGTTCGGACTGCCCATTGCCATCCGGCAGAACAAGGATGGCGGCGAACTGGTGATCCGTTGGCGGACGCTGGACCAGCTCGACCGCTTCCTGCATCAGGCTGGCGGCGACGACAGCTGATGCCAAGCTGGCTGATGGCAAGCGACTGAAAACTGTCTTCGTGGTTGCTGCCGATCTGGCCAGCCCGGCCGGAGCAGGGACGGGCAAGTGCCCGGTTCCTCAGGCTGCACGGGATCCTATGCTGCCGGGGCTAGCCGCTCGCAGACGCGCCCGCAGGACCTTCCTGCATGCTGTCCACCAACCGGCGCATCGTGGCGGCGGTCGCCTCATCCGCGGGAAAGAACGTCTCCAGCGCCAGCTCGGCCAGGGTGATGTCGATCGGTGTGCCGAACACGGTCGTGGTGCTGACAAAGGCGAGGGGACCGTGACGCGTGGCCAGATGCAGCGGCACGGCGATCCCGGGCTCGCGTGAGGTCGTGCCGCGCTGCTGGATCGTATCCGGCTTGGGATAGGCCGCCAGTTCCTCGAACAGGGCGGCCAGGTTCGGGTCGGCGGACAGTTCCAGCTCCCGATGAAGCCGCGACAGGAGATGGGCGCGCCACTCGCTGAAATTGGTGATCCGTGGTGCCAGCCCATCGGGGTGGAGCGCCAGCCTGAGCGCGTTGATCGGCGGGCGAAGCAGGGCCTCGCCAATGCCTTCGAGCAGCGGCAGGATGGCACGGTTGTGCGCCAGGATGGTCCAGTGCCGGTCCACCGCCAGCGCAGGGTGAGGCTCGTGCCCGGTCAGGATGGTGTCGATGACCTTGCGGGCCGCGGCCAGGGCAGGGTCCGACAAGGGCCGCTCGGGGAACACCGGCGCATAGCCGGCGGCGACCAGCAGGATGTTCCGGTCGCGCAAGGGCACCTCCAGGCGATCGGCCAGCTGCAGGAGCATCTCGCGGCTGGGCTGGGCGCGGCCCGTCTCGAGGAAGCTCAGATGCCGGGCAGAAATCTCGGCCTCCAGCGCCAGGTCCAGCTGGCTGAGCCGTCGGCGCTGCCGCCAAGTTCGTAATAGGTCGCCAACGGGTTGAGTCATGGTCATGACGTGAACCTACCGTCGCAACGTCCGCCCCGCGATGACCTCGAAGGTAATCGACGCAAGCGTCGGTGCGGGTGACATAGGGGCTCCACCAAGGAGATCCGCAATGACCACGCTCTGCCCGTCGAGGTTCCTGCGCCGCGTGCTGCTGGCGAACGCTGCCGGCAACGGGGCGCTGGGGGCGGCCGCGATCCTCTTCACCTCCCAGCTGGAGGACCTGCTCGGCCTGCCTCCCCTCGTGCTCAGCGCTGCCGGCATCTATCTGGTGCTGCACGCTGCCCTGGTTGGCTGGCTCGCCAGCCGCGAAACGCTGCCGAGTGCCGCCATCTGGGCGCTGATGGCGTTCAACGCGATGTGGTCATTCGAGAGCATCGTGCTGCTGGCCTTCGGATTCGTCCGGCCGACCAACCTTGGCATCCTCGTCGTCTGCGCGGAAGCATGGATCGCGCTGTTGTTCGTGGAACTGCAGCATGCCGGGATGCACCGCTCGACCAGGCTGCGCACCGGTCGGCAGGATGCCATCGGTCAGTCGTAGAGGTCCCGGATCTGGCTTTCGTAGCGCGCATAGATCAGCGAGCGTCGCAGCTTTAGGCTGGGCGTCATCAGCCCGTTATCCGTCGTGAACGGCTCGTCCAGCAGCTGCCAGCGCCGGATACGCTCGATCGCCGACAGGTTCTCGTTGGCCTGCTTGATGCCCTCGGCCATGGCCTTGCGGAACTCCTCGTCCTGGACGAGTTCCGCAAGCTCGGCCGACTTGCCGCGTGCCTTCGCGAACTGCTTGGCGAACTCGGCTTCCGGGACGATCAGCGCCACCAGGAACGGCTTGCCGTCGCCGTAGATCACCACCTGCCCGACCTCCGGGCGCAGGCCCAGGACGCCCTCGACCCGCTGCGGGCTGACATTGTCGCCGCCCGAGACGACGATGATGTCCTTCTTGCGGTCGGTGATCTTCAGGTAGCCGTCCTCGTCGAACATGCCGACATCGCCCGTGTGCAGCCAGCCTTCACGCAGGGCATGCCGCGTCGCCTCCTCGTCGCGCCAGTAGCCCTTCATGACCAGGTCGCCGGCCACCAGGATCTCGCCATCCTCGGCGATCTTCACCTGCACGCCCTTCAAGGGCGGTCCCACCGTGTCCAGCTTGACCGCACCGGGCGGGTTGACCGCCACCACGGGCGACGCTTCCGTCTGCCCGTAGCCCTGGAGGATCGGCAGGCCCAGTGCATGGAAGAACATGCCGACATCCTGGTTCAAAGGGGCACCTCCGCTCACCAGCGCCTTCAGCCGCCCGCCGAACCGGCCGCGGATCTTGTCGCGCACGAGCCGGTCCAGCAACTGGTCGGCGATCGAGTCGACGAGGCCCAGCCTGCCCTGCTCATACTTGCGCTTGCCCAGCTCGATCGTCTTGGCGAACAGCCTTGCCTTAAGCCCGCCCTGCCGCTGCACCTCCGCATTGATCCGCTGGCGCAGGACCTCGTACAGGCGGGGTACGCAGGTCATGATGGTCGGACGCGCTTCCAGCAGGTTCGTGCGGATCGTCTCGGTACCTTCCGCGTAGTAGATCTCCGCCCCCAGCGCGATCGGGAGGAACTGGCCGGCCGTGTGCTCGTAGCTGTGCGACAGCGGCAGGAACGAAAGGAACACCTCGTCGCCCAGGCCGATCCGCAGGAGAAGGTCGTGCGCACCCATCAGGTTGGCCATGATGTTGCGATGCGTGAGCATCACGCCCTTCGGCCGTCCGCCGGTGCCGCTCGTATAGATCAGGCAGGCGATGTCATCGGGTGCCGCCGGGGAGATCTCCGGCACCGCCGACGACCGTGAGCCAAGCGCCAGGGCGTCCTTCCACGTGAAAGCCGACACGGGCAGGGCGCCCACGTCCTTCAACGGCTCCATGAACAAGACGGTCTGGGCCGTGCCTGTCTGGTTCATGGCAGGGATCAGCCGCTTGGCCAGCGAGCGGCCCGAGCAGATGACCAGCTTGGCTTGGCTGTGGGAGAGCAGGTAGGCATGATCGTCGATCGTGTTGGTCGTGTAGGCCGGCACGGTGATCCCGCCCAGCGTCACCACCGCCAGATCGGCGATGCACCATTCCGGCCGGTTTTCCGACACGAGCAGCACGCGGTCGCCTGCCTCGACACCGAGCTGGGCCAGTGCCCTCGCCAGGTTCTGGACGTCATCGGCGACGTTGCGGAACGAGGACGACCGGTAGGTGCCGTTGCTCTTGGCCCAAAGAAAGGGTGCCTCGCCCTTCCGCTGCACGGTCTTCTGGAACATCTCCACGAGGTTGCCGCCAAAATCGGTCACGCACGCGCCTCCCCCGTGTCATGTTGGCACCTTCGGGTGAATCTCACCCGGGGAACCCTTATATGCTGCCCACGCGCGTAAGGGAGAACCAGGGTGCTGTCGACTCGTCTGGACTGGATCAGGGACACCGAGACTTCCGCGGCGGCAGGGTTGCCGAGGGAACAGCAGGGACCGGCCTGGGACCTTACCGACCTCTATCCCAGCCGCACCGATCCGCAGATCCAGGCCGACCTCGCCGCGTGCAAGGCGGAAGCCGAACGGATCGCCAAGAGCTGGCAAGGCCGCGTCGCCACCTTGTCAGGCGACGAGTTGGCCGAGCTGATTGAGGCATATGAGGCACTGGACGACCGTCTGGGCCGCCTCGCCGCGTTCGCGCAGCTCCTGTTCGCGGCTGACCGCGACGATGCGGAGATCGGCCGCTTCTATCAGGGCGTCCAGGAGCAGATCACGGCGGTGTCGTCGACGACCCTGTTCGTGACGCTGGAGATCAACAAGGTCGAGCAGGCGGACCTCGACGCCAAGCTCGACGCCTCCCCGCGCGTCGCCCGCTTCCGGCCGTGGCTGCGCGACACGCGTGCCTGGCGGGAGCACCAGCTGGAGGATGCGGTCGAGAAGGTCCTGCTGGAGAAGTACGTCACCGGCCGCTCGGCCTGGGTGCGGCTGTTCGACGAGACGATGGCGGGCCTGCGCTTCCCCTTCGAGGGCAAGGACCTCACCAGCCAGGAGATCTTCGACAAGCTCTCCTCCAAGGACCGCGGGGTTCGCGAGGCCGCCGCCACCTCGATCGGGGCGGTGCTGGCGAAGAACCAGAAGCTATTCGCGCGCATCACCAACACGCTGGCCAAGGACAAGCAGATCGAGGACGGCTGGCGGAAGTTCCCCCGCCCGATCAGCGCCCGCAACCTGTCCAACCAGGTCGAGGACGAGGTCGTCGACGCATTGATCTCGGCCGTGCAGTCCACCTACCCCAAGCTCTCGCACCGTTACTACGCGCTGAAGGCGAAGTGGCTGGGCCTGGAGCAGCTGGAGTACTGGGACCGCAACGCGCCGCTGCCGGAGGAGTCCGACACGCGGCTGCCCTGGAACCGGGCCATGGGCTTGGTGGTCGACGCCTATGGCCGCTTCTCGCCGAAGCTCGCCGGGATCGTCCAGGACTTCTTCGAGCGCAACTGGATCGACGCTGAGCTGCGCCCAGGCAAGGACAGCGGCGCCTTCTGCCACCCGACCACCACCTCGGCACATCCCTACGTGCTGATGAACTACCAGGGCCGCACGCGCGACGTGATGACCCTCGCCCACGAGCTGGGCCATGGCGTGCACCAGGTCCTGGCGGCCAAACACGGTCCGCTCATGGCCAGCACGCCGCTGACCCTGGCGGAAACCGCCTCGGTGTTCGGCGAGCAGCTGACGTTCCGATCCCTGCTGGACGCCACGCAGGACCGCAGCGAGCGGCGCGTGCTGCTCGCCAGCAAGATCGAGGACATGCTGAACACGGTCGTTCGCCAGATCGCGTTCGTGGAGTTTGAGCGACGGGTGCACGATGCAAGAAAAACGTCCGAACTGACGCCGACAGAGATCTGCAAGATCTGGATGGACGTACAAACAGAGAGCCTCGGGCCGGCGTTCCGGTTCAGGCAGGACTACGAGACCTTCTGGTCCTACATCCCTCACTTCATCCACTCGCCGTTCTATGTGTATGCCTATGCCTTCGGTGACTGTCTCGTGAACTCGCTCTACGCGGTGTACGAGCAGAACCCGGACGGCTTCGAGCCGAAATACCTGGAACTCCTGGCCGCGGGCGGAACGCTCCGCCACAAGGAGCTGCTGGCGCCCTTCGGCCTAGACGCGACCGATCCCGACTTCTGGACCAAGGGTCTGGGCGTGCTCGAACGGTTCATCGACGAGCTTGCAACCGAATTGAAAGAGGCGGGAATCGCCGATGAGCACACCGCTTAAGACGCCTCCTCCCCCCGCTCCTTCCGAGAACAGCCTGGGCAACCGCGTCGCGCGCTATGCCCAGGTCGGTTCCTCGGTGGCGGGGCAGGCGGCCCGGATCGCCGGCAGCCGCCTGTTCAGCCGCGGGATGGACCGGGGCACCCATGCCAACGACTTGCGCGCAGCGCTTGGCGGCCTGAAGGGGCCGCTGATGAAGGTCGCGCAGATGCTGGCGACCATTCCGGATGCCCTGCCCCCGGAATATGCCGACGAGCTGGCCAAGCTGCAGTCCTCGGCACCACCCATGGGCAAGCCGTTCGTCCGTCGCCGCATGGCCTCCGAGCTGGGGCCCGACTGGCGGCAGCGCTTCGCCGAGTTCGACCTGGACGCCGCGGCCGCGGCGTCGCTGGGCCAAGTCCATCGCGCCACCCTCCCGGACGGCAAGGTACTGGCCTGCAAGCTGCAGTACCCGAACATCGAGGCGGCGGTCGATGCCGACCTTTCCCAGCTCAAGGTGCTGTTCGCTGTCTATCGCCGCTGGGACAAGGCGATCGACACGAACCTCATCTACGCGGAGATCGCCGACCGCCTGCGCGAGGAGGTCGACTACGAGCGGGAAGCCCGGCACATCAAGCTGTACCGGCACATCCTGCGCGACGAGCCGACGGTCTCTATTCCTGAGGTGATCGAGGACCTCTCCACGCGCCGCCTGCTCACCATGAACTGGCTGAGCGGCCGGCCGCTCATGGAGTTCCGGGATACCGACCAGGAGGTGCGCAACCAGATCGCGATCGCCATGTTCCGCGCCTGGTACATCCCGTTCTACCGCAGCGGCGTGATCCACGGCGACCCGCATCTGGGCAACTACACCGTCCGCGCGGACCACGGCGTGAACCTCCTGGACTTTGGCTGCGTCCGGGTGTTCCCGCCGTCCTTCGTGCGCGGCGTCATCGACCTGTACTGGGCGCTGGCGCGCGGCGACCGGGACCTCGCCGTCTCGGCCTATGAGCGTTGGGGCTTCAAGGGCCTCTCCAACGCCACGATCGACGTGCTGAACGAGTGGGCCGCCTTCCTCTATGCCCCGCTGATGAAGGACGAGCCCCGCCTCATCCAGCAGACCAACAGCGGCCAGTACGGCCGTGAGGTCGCGCAGAAGGTGCACCAGAAGCTGCGCGAGGTCGGTGGCGTCACGCCGCCCCGTGAGTTCGTCTTCATGGACCGCGCCGCCGTGGGCCTTGGCTCGGTGTTCATGCACCTGAAGGCCAACATCAACTGGTATCGCCTGTTCGTCGACCTGATCGGCGACTTCGACGAGGACGCCCTGCGCAAGCGGCAGGACGAGGCGATGAGCCTCGCCGGCCTGACAGGCGTGACGGCCGACCCGGTCTGAGCACCGCTCAGGTCTGGGCCGGGTCGACGTTCAGCGCGATGTTCTTCAGCTCGCTGTAGACGTCCAGGGCCTCCGTGCCGGGTTCCCGGCTGCCGTTGCCCGACAGGCCGCGGCCGCCGAACGGCATGTGCGCTTCGCTGCCATGGGTCCCGGCATTGATGACGGTGACGCCCGCCCGCACCCGCTCGCAGAACAGGAGCCCCCGGTCGAACGAGCGGGTGTGGATGCAGGCGGTAAGCCCGAACGGCGTGCCGTTGGCGAGCTCGACCGCATGGTCGAAGCTCGTCGCCCGGTAAAGGCAGGTGATCGGGCCGAACAGCTCCGTCTCGGTGATCTCGTCGTCTGGCCCGAAATTCTCGATGATGGTCGGCATCATGAAGTAGCCCGGCCTGTCCATCCGGCTGCCGCCGGCCAGCACGACCGCACCCTTCTCCTTGGCCCGCTCGATTGCCGCCAGCATGTTGCCGAGCTGGCGCGCGTTGATCACCGGCCCCAAATCGTCCGTGTCGGCGTTGCCGAGCTTCAGCGCCTCGGTCGCCGCGACGAACTTCGCCTTGAAGGCATCAAAGATCGCGTCGTGCAGGATGATCCGGCTGCCGGCCGCACAGCGCTGCCCGGCATTGCTGAAGGCAGAGAGCGCCGCCCAGCGCACGGCCTTGTCCAGGTCCGCATCATCCATCACCACGAACGGGTTCTTCCCGCCCAGCTCCAGGCTGATCTTCTTGAGCCGTGGCCCGGCCAGCTCCGCCAGCCGCCGTCCGACCCTGGTAGAGCCGGTGAAGCTCACGACATCCACCTCGTCATGCACCACGAGCGGCTCGCCCGCCTCGGCACCCAGCCCGTGCACCACGTTGAACAGACCCGCCGGCAGCCCTGCCTCCAGCGCCACCCGGGCCGTCCAGGACGCCGTAAATGGCGTGTCCTCCGCCGCCTTCAGGACGACGCCGTTGCCGCAGATCAGCGCCGGGAACAGCTTCCAGGCCACGTTGGCGATCGGCGTGTTGGCCGCGATGATCAGCCCGGCGACACCGGCCGGCGTGCGCACCGTCAGGTTGAGCTTGCCCGGCGTGCCCGAGGGGATGGTCCGCCCGAACAGCCGCTGCCCCTCGCCCGCGAAGAACCGCGCGCACTGCACGGCGGCACCAACCTCGCCCTTGCCTTCCTTCCTCGACTTGCCCGTCTCCGCCGCCACGACCGCGCCCAGTTCGTCCGCCCGAGCCTCCATCAGGTTCGCGATCGTGTGCAGGACCTGCCCGCGCTGTACCGCCGGTGTCGCTGCCCAGCCCGGCTGCGCTGCCTTGGCCGCCTTCACCGCGTCATCGACATCGGCCGCACCGGAGCGCGCGATGGTCGACTGCAGCTCGCCTGTCGCCGGATCGAACTTCTCGATCCGCCCGCCTCCGCGCGCCGCGACCTCCTTGCCGCCGATATGGTTGTCGAGGGTGCCGGGGATGGTCATGCGGAAGCCTTCGGATCAAACGGGTTGACAAGAGGAACGCCGAACGCGGCGAAGTCGTCGATGTCGCGCGTGGCGACGGTCATCGAGTGGACGGATGCGGTTGCGGCGATCTGTGCATCGGCCAGGGAAGGCGGCCTGCCCTTACCTTGGGCCAGCGCCCAAATTTCGCCGCACCGGATGGCAGCATCTTCACCGAAGCCCAGGATGTTGGCGCGAAAGATCCGCTGGCGAATATCGTCGAGCTTCGCCGCCAGCACGGTACGTCGGCGCCCAAGTGGCAGCCTTTCGACGCCGAAGACCATCTCCGCCAACGAGATGACCGAGATGAACAGCTGCGAGCTGTTCGTCGACATCACCCACAGCCTGACATTGTCGTCGGGCATGGGCTTCATCAACTCTGAGATGACGTTCGTATCGAGCAGGTACATCATCGCGTACGGTCGTAGGCCTCGTACGCGTCACTCTCGAACGGATTGGGCTCGACTGTGCGGTCGTCCGGAATATCCAGCTCGAAGCCTTCGGTGACCTGAGGCCCGCTGCGAAGGAACTGCCAGAAGGCCTCCCCCGTCAGGTTCTCGTCCGGCTTGGCCGCCTCCGCCAGCACCGCCCGCACCTCGGCCTCCATCGACCGGCCATGCGCCTTGGCCAGCTCCTTCAGCCGCGCGACCACCCAGTCGTCGACGTTGCGTACCAGGATCGTCGCCATGCTCATCTCCACCCGGTGCTAGCACATGCTAGCACAAGGCGGCGGCAAGGTCACCAGGCCGTCCAGCCGCCGTCGATCCGGAACTCGGCTCCGGTCGCATAGCGGGACGCATCCGACAGCAGGTAGACCATGATCCCGGTATAGTCGTCCGGCTCCGCCATCCGTCCGAGCGGCATCTTCTTCAGATACCCCTCCAGGAAGCGCGGATCCTGGTTGGCGAACACGCCGGCCAGCGTCACGCTGTTCACCCGTACCTGCCTGGGCGCCCAATAGGTCGCGAGATAGCGGGTCAGGTTGTAGAGGGCCGACTTGCTGGCGGAATAGGCCACCGGCTTGAAGAAGGTCTCGGTCTCGCTGCGCCGGTACTCGTAGATCGACTGGTCGGGCGAGACGACACCGTAGATCGAGCCGATCAGGACGATCGACCCGCGCCCCGACCTGGCCATGGCGCCGCCGAACACCTGGCAGCACAGCATGACGCCGGTGACGTTGACGTCCAGGACCTTGCGGAACGAGTCGACCGGGTAGTCCTCGAACGGCCCGTTCTCCGATGCCGGGGCACTTGGCGGGCTGTCCAGCGCCGCGTTGGCGATCAGCCCGAACGGTGTCCCAAGCTGCGCCTCGATCCGCTCCAGCGCTGCCACGAGCGCATCCCGATCCGTGACGTCGGCTGCCACCGCCAGGGCACGACCATCCGCACATGCAAGCTTGAGCTCGTCGGAGAGCTTGGAAACATCGTCATGCCGATCGAGGAGGGCGACCTTCGCCCCCCTCTGCACCAGAGCTTCCGCATAGGCGCTGCCGAGCTGGCCTAGCGCACCGGTCACCACGACGACGCGCCCGGTCAGGTCGAACAGCGGATCATGCACGGGCGAGCGTCTCGAACGAGATGTTGTCGTCGGCCGAGAGCGCCGCCGTCAGCTTCTGGCCAATCACCGCATTGATCTGATAGGGCGGCAGGCCGTCGTTCGGCGACTTGATCGCGATGTCCTCGCGGCTCAGCACGTGGCCGGCCGGCAGGTCGCGTGCCGCCACCAGCTTCTTGGCCATCTTGAAGAGCGGCTTTTCTTCCGACTTGTACTGCTTCTTCACGCCGTCGCCCATCGCGACCCGGGCGCGGCGCAGGTCGCGCACCAGCTTGCGCATGCCGACCGGCTCCAGCGAGAAGGCATGGTCGGTGCCCTTCATCGTGCGGTCGAGCGTGAAGTGCTTCTCGACCATCCGTGAGCCCAGCACGTAGCCGACCAGCGGCATCGAGATGCCGGAGTCGTGGCTCGAGAAGCCGATCACGATGTCCGGGAAGGCCTTGCGGTAGGTCTCGATCACCCGGAGGTTCAGTTCCTCCCAGGCCGGCGGGTAGCCGGCCGTGCACTGCAGGATGCAGAGCTGCCGGTTGATCGGCATGATCGTCTCATAGGCCCGCTTGACGTCGTCCATGGTGGCGCCACCGGTGGAGACGATCATCGGCTTGCCGAGCTTCGCGACATACTCGAGCAGCGGCGTGTTGATGATGTCGCCCGACGCGATCTTGAAGGCCGGCATGTCCAGCGCGTGCAGGAAGTCGGCGCTTTCGAAGTCGAAGGCCGTCGAGAAGAAGGAAATGCCCTTCTGCTTGCAGTAGTTGGCAAGCTCGACATACTGCTTGTCGTCGAACTCCAAGGCCTCGCGATGCTCGCCATAGGTCGAGCCGAAGGCGTTCTCGGAGTTGTACGAGCTCTCGTACATCTGCTTGGTGAACAGCGAGCGGTTCTCACGCTTCTGCAGCTTCACTGCATCGCAGCCGCAGGCGACCGCAGCGTCGATCATTTCCTTGCACTTCTCGACGCTGCCCTGGTGGTTGTGGCCCACCTCGGCGATCACGTAGGTGTCGGTATCATCGGCGATCCGCCGACCGGCGATCACGAGTTCACGAGACATCAACCACTCCAAAGAAGCCGAACGGCGCAACGGCGCCGCTGGACGTCTGCACAATGTCAGGGCAAGCCATAGGTGCGGTCTGGTAGCGCCGTCCGATGTCCCGAACAACTGTCATTGGTTCCCACCATCGATGAGCGGGACAATTCGCGCGGCGAGCGTGTGGCGCCCGGCATCGGCCATATGCTCGGTCGCCAGGTTCACATGAAAGAACGCCGTCTCCGGCAACAGCGCGTGAAGGTCGACAAACGCCGCCGAGGCCGGAAGCTGCCCTTGAACGACGGCCAAGTTGGCCCGGATCCGGCCGATCAACTCGTCGCCACAGATCCGTTGCGCCGCATGGACGTTGAGCGGCGTCGCATAGGCCACGACCTGGATGCCGAGCGCTGCCGCACGGGCGCAGAGGCCGGCCAGCGCCCGCAGCCTCGGATGGGAGGGCAGGAGCCTCTCCCCATAGTGCCAGCGCAGGAGCCGCCCCAGCCTCGCCTGGGCCGCCGCCTGGCCGGCACTCTCCGCCGGCCTGGAGGATGCGAGCCGCCTGAGCTCGCCCAGCCTGCCAAGGTCCCGCACCCCGGCGCTTCGCCGGTCATAGCCGGCGAACAGCTTGTGGTCGCCGACGACCCGCGGGATCGGTCCCACCATGTCCGCCGGCTGCCAAGCCTGGAGGGCCGCCTGCTCGGCCTGCAGCGCCCAGAGCGGGTTGCCGGTCCACTGGGTCGAGAACGCGCGGAGGTTGACCGGGAGGAGCAGGATCTTCGGCCTTTGCTCGAGCCGACCCTCGAACAGGGGCACCACGTGCTGCCAGAGCTCAGGCTGATGGGCCGATCCCGCCGACCAGACCAGAGCTCCAGGCCCGCCCGCCGCATCCTGCACCATCTGGCCGAGCGGCCGCTGGTCGACGTCCTGGTGGGCCACCCGGAACACCGAGCTGTCGCCGAGATACAAGACCCGCGGTGCCGGCGCTCCACGCCCATAGCCCAGCACCAGGTCGGCCAGCAGCGGGAACGGCCGTCCCTCCGATCCTGGAAAGACCATCTCCGGGATCGGCGGAACCTGGCTGCGCGCGCGCATGCGTCGCCGGAGGCCGAACGACACCATCTCAGTCGTCGCCAAGGCCCCGCCGCATCGCCAGCGGCTGGAAGCTGGAGGCATCCACGCCCTCGATCAGGCACAAGAGACAGGTGTGCCTGATCCGGAAGAGCGGGCGTTTCTTCGCGAAATCATGGGCGAAGCGGGCCACGCCCGGCGATTTGGCCGCGTAGTCGTGCCAGATCACGATCCCGCCCGGGCGCACCAGCTGCAGGGCACGCTCCGTGTCGGCCACGACCGCCGGATAGCTGTGGTCGGCATCCACGAACACCAGGTCCATCGTGCCGGCGAGTTCGCCGGGGTCGAAGGTCTGGCTGTCCGTCCACAGCTCGTGGATCCGCGCTTCCTCGGGCTGGCCGCGATAATAGGTGCCCAGCACCGGCGCGATGCGCGGATCGGCTTCAGGCGGAAGGTTCAGCGTCCAGACGCGAGCATCGGGCGCCGTCCTGGCGAGATTCAAGGTGGTGCGGCCCATATAGGTGCCGAACTCGAACATCCGTTTGGCACCGATCGCGCGGGCGATCGCCGAGACGAAGAGCAGGTCGACCTGGTTCTCGTGGGCGCTTTCCTGGTTGATGGCACCGATCGGGACGCTGATCTCCTCGATTCCGGCGAAGATCTCGGAGAGGTACAGCTCGCGTACCGCCGAGCTGGCCTGCCAGGCACGGAACAGCTCGTCCGCACCAGCTCCGGCATCCGCAGGCGCGGCTTCCAGATAGGCGGCCCAGTCGGCCACGTCCTTCAGCCGCAAGGTCACCTGGCCATGCACGTCGCGTACAGCGGCATCGTCCGGCGCTGCCGCCAGCAGGCTGTCCAGCCGCCTGAGGAACTCCTGGGCGCGGGCGCCGACCATTCGCATGGCGGCCCGCTGCTGCTCCCGGCCCCCCCAGTTCTCCTGGGCATGATCGACATAAGCGGTCAGGACCCCGGCCGGTCGACTGAACTCGGCAATGCTCGCCGCAACACTCTCCCGCTCCGCCAGCGAATGGTCGGCCAGCAGGTTCCAGCTGGGGTCGCCCTCGCAGGGAGGCAGGCCCAGCAGGACCGCGATCTCCGCTTCCCCCAGCGCATGGCTGGTGCGGGCGAGCACGGCATCCAGCTGCCGGGCGACCTTGCCGGCCAGCTCGTCATCTGCAGGGGCCAGAGCCTTCAGCGACGCGGTGCGCGCCGCGAACGCCTCGTTCCACTTCCTCAGCATCGCATACTGCGCCGGGTCGACAGGCGTTGCCTGGCCGGCCAGTTCGCCGACGGCCGCTTCCAGGGCGTTGAGCGGGTTGGCCAGCACGGCTAGGCGGTTCTGGACCGGCTTGTCGACCGGATCCCTCACCTTGTCCGGCGCACGCAGGGCATTGGCGATCGACACACGCTGCCAGGCCCGCCGCAGGCTCTGGACGCTGGTGCCAGGCTCGGCGGCGGCCATGAGCTCAGCCTGGTGCACGACATCGTCCAATTGGCGGGCAACCTGCTCGTGGACCCGCTCGGCGACCACATCGTCAGGGGCCGATGCCAGCAGGTCGTGCGCGCGGCGCAGCAGGCCGGCCGCCCGCGCCGCGATGATGCCTGCCGCCTTGCGCTGCCCCTCCTGGCCCTCCCAATGGTCCATGGCATGCCCGGCAAACCTCGCCAGGGCCGCGGTCGGCCGCGACAGTTCCGCGAGACTGGCCGAGACGCTGTTTCGCGTGGAAAGGCGTGGGTCCTCCGCCCCGAATCCGCGGTCCTCCGCCAGCGGCGGCACCGGGATCCCCAGCAGCATCGGGAGCTCGGCGTCGGCCAGATGCAGCCTCGTCCTGCTGATCGCCGCCTCGAGCTTGGCGGCGAAGGAATCGTTCCCAGGCACCGACGCCTTCAGCTCGGCCACGCGCGCCGCAAGGTCATCGAGCTCCTGGACGAGCTCCTCGTGCCGGCCCGGATCCACCGTCTGGCCCTGCTCCACCAGCTCACGGCTTGCGGCCTCCAGCGCGTTGAGAGCCGGTGCCAGGGCGGGGAGCGGGGGCGCGTCCTCTTCCCTGGTCAGGTTGAGCCTGATCCTGCCGAGCACGGCCTCGAACTGGGCGGCGACCTTGGCCGCATCCCGATCGTCCGCCGGGATCGACGCTGACAGCGCCGCGACCTGCGCCGCATGATCCTCGAGCTTGCGCACAAGCTCCAGGTGCTGGCCAGGATCTGCGAGCTGCCCCTGCGCGGCCAGGTCCCGGCTTGCCGCTTCCAGTGCGTTGACGGCCGGCGCCAGCGCGACGAGCTGGGACGTGATGCTCTTCTGCTTCGGCCGCTCGGGTTGTGACGGCTTTGGCGTTCCTGCCTCCGGCGGCCGGCTGTCCTTCCCGAACGACCAGCGATACTCGGCCAGGAGATCGCCCGACAGGCTGTTGGGCAGGCGGCCGGAGGGATAGAACGGCCCTTCCACCACGGGCAGCACCGCCGCACCGGTCACCTTGTCGACGGTCAGCCGGTCGATCTGGAAGGCCAGGTCGATCTCGTAGCGGCCGGGCATGAGCGGCAGCTTCGGCATGTCCAGGTAGCACCAGCCGTCGCGCTCGACCGTGCTGGGCGTGGCCGTCACCAGGTCGGCGGGCGTGGCGAACAGGCGCTGACCGCGCGCATTGTTGAAGGCGACATTGACGTTGACGCGCTCGCCCATCGGCGTGTCCGGGTCGAAGCGGTAGCGCAGCGCCATGCGCAACGGAGCGCCGGAACGGGCGAACTCGATCTTCCGGCCGTCCGGGTCCTGCAACTGGACTTCCTGGAAGCGCACGCCACCGGCACCGCTGCGGTCGTCCCGCTCCGCCAGCTCCTTCTTGTCCTTCTGGCCATGGACGAGGGCGTGGTACTTCTTGATGATCTCGCCGGTCGGGCCCAGCGCCACGCAATTGCCCTGGTTCAGCAGGAGCGCGCGGGGGCACAGCGTCGCCACCGCGTTCATGTTGTGGCTGACGAACAGTACGGTCCGGCCGAACTCGGTTGTCAGCTGGTTCATGCGCTTGAGGCAGCGGTCCTGGAACTCCATGTCGCCGACCGAGAGCACCTCGTCGATGAACATGACTTCCGGGTCGAGATGGGCTGCGACCGAGAAGGCCAGGCGGACGCGCATGCCGGAGCTGTAGTGCTTGACCGGCTGGTCGATGTAGCGCTCGACGCCGGAAAACGCGACGATCTCGTCGAAGCGCTTGCGCACCTCCGACGGCATCATGCCCAGCAGCGTGCCGTTCATGAACACGTTCTCGCGGCCGGACAGCTCGTCATGGAAGCCGGTCCCGACCTCCAGCAGGCTGGCGACCCGGCCGCGGATGATGGCGCGTCCCCTGGTGGGCTCGGTGATCCGGGCCAGGATCTTGAGCAGCGTGCTCTTGCCCGCACCATTCTTGCCGATGATCCCGATGACGTCGCCGGGCTCGGCCTTGAACGAGATGTCGTTCAGGACCCAGACGGTCTTTGCCTGGGTGTCGCCACGGCCGCGGTTCAGCACATAGCTCTTGGCGAGGTTCTCGACCTCGATGGCAGGCTGGCTCATCAGAAGTGGTCGACGATGTCGCGTTCGGTACGGCGGTAAAGCACCAGCGCATAGGCCAGCAGGCCGGCACCGGTCAGGAGCGTCCAGGCGATCGCCGAGATCGGCGGCAGGGCCTGCCCGGTGAGCGAGGCGCGGAAGCCCTCGACGATCACGGCGACGGGATTCATGCGGTAAAGCCAGAGCCAGCGTTCGGGAATGTAGGAAATCGGGTAGATCACCGGTGCCGTGTACATCCAGACCCGCATCACGATCGACATGATCATGCCGACATCGCGGTGGCGCACGCTCATCGAGGCCGCGAACAGGCCGACACCCGCCGTCCACACCAGCAGCAGCAGGAGCCAGAGCGGCAGGCTGAGAAGGCCGATGTTCGGCGCCAGGTGCTCGTCGGCGCCCATCAGGCCGGGGACGAGGCCGTAGACGAGCATGAGCACGATGCCGAACAGGAAGGCCGCCCCCATGTCGGCCGCTTCCACCACCGTCGCCACGATCGGCGGGACCAGGCGCGGGAAATAGACCTTGGTCATCATGCCGCGATAGGCGTTGAAGCTGGAGGAGACGCGCGTGGCCGCGTTCGAGAAGAACAGCCAGGCAATCAGGCCGGTATAGACATGGACGGGGTAGGGCAGGCTGCCCCGGTGCAGGTTCAAGACCAGGCCGAAGATCAGGACGTAGACCAGCATTTCGGAGAGCGGCTTGATCAGGAACCAGGCCCGGCCCAACGACAGGGCCCGGTAGCGGCCCTTCAGCTCCCGGCTCGCCAGGTAGATCACCAGGTGCCGAAAGGCCCACAGGTCCGCCCACATCGTGGCGAGGTCGACGACGCTCTTGTGTTCGATCACGAGAGTCGGCTGCGTCTGGTCCGGACGCGGCGACTGGATGACTGCCATGGATGGGGGACTCTCGGTCTGCAATCGAGCCGCACGCGGTGGCCATACGACACCCCATGGCGATATCTGCCAGGGCGGAGCCGCCGCGATTGACACGCGGCCTATCGCATGATCCTAGGCACACATCAATCTTCCCGCACGCCGGCCGGCGTCAGGAGTTCCACACCTTGCTGCAGCGCTTGTTCCGCCGCCTGAAGGCCGAGGCGGCTCCGATCCGTGCGGCCGCGCAGGGCGCGCTCGTCGACTGGGCCAGCCTGATCGAGAAGGACCGCAAGCTCTGGGAGCAGGCGACCCGCCGCTCCCACAAGGGCAAGTCCGTCCTGATCGCCACCAACACCGGCGGCCATGCGCTCGTGACCCTGCTGGAAAGCGTGCTGGCGGTATCCCTCGCCTTGCGCGGCGCCAAGGTCCACCACCTGCTCTGCGATGCGGCCCTGCCGGCCTGCCTCCAGGCCATGTGGACCAACCTCAAGGGCCCGGAGGACCTAGTCGACCGCAAGCTGGCCGAGCGCCTGTGCAAGCACTGCTTCAAGACCGGCTCCATGGTCTTCGACCAGCTGCCGATCGAGCACCACACGCTCGGCACGCTTTGTGACGATGCTGGCAAGGCCAAGGCCCGCCAGCTCGCCGAGACCATCCCGGCCGACCAGATCCCGGCCTATGTGCTGGACGGCATGGCCGTGGGCGACCACGCCAAGGCCGGAGCGCTGCGCTTCTTCGCGCGCGGCACGCTCGAGAACGAGCCCACGGGCGAGGACGTGCTGCGCCGCTACT
This sequence comes from Geminicoccus sp., assembly GCF_036263595.1. Classification (NCBI taxonomy): domain Bacteria; kingdom Pseudomonadati; phylum Pseudomonadota; class Alphaproteobacteria; order Geminicoccales; family Geminicoccaceae; genus Geminicoccus; species Geminicoccus sp. The sequence continues at coordinate 26,967 of NZ_DATAGQ010000174.1, forward strand.
TCGAGGCGTCGCTGATCACCGCGTTCGCGATGAAGAACCTGATCGTGAAGCACCGGATCGATGCGGCCGCCTTCCACCACGGCATCTACGTGCCTCAGGGCATCATCGGCGAGGCCTGCCGGGCCAACGACATCCACGTCGCCAACTGGGTCGCCGCCTACCGCAAGAACTGCTTCATCTTCAGCCACCACGACACCTACCATCATACCCTGATGGACGAGCCGGTGTCCGAGTGGGAGAACCTGCCGTTCGACGAGAAGCAGGAAGAGCTGATCGTCGACTACCTGAAGAGCCGCTGGTCTGGCACCCGCGACTGGATCTGGTTCCACGAGAAGCCCGACGAGGACGTCGAGAAGCTGATCGACGAGCGCGGGATCGACCGGAGCAAGCCGATCATCGGCTGCCTGACCAACGTGTTCTGGGACGCCCAGCTCCACTACCCGGCCAACGCCTTCCCGAACATGGGCGCCTGGCTGATCGAGACGGTGCGCTGGTTCGCCGACCACCCTGAGCTGCAGCTCCTGATCCGCGTCCATCCGGCCGAGATCCGCGGCACGGTGCCGGCCCGGCAGAAGGCGGTGGACGAGATCGCCAAGGCCTTCCCGGTCCTGCCGCCCAACGTCTACGTGGTAGGCCCCGAGGAGCAGGTCAGCACCTACGCCGCCATGCTGCTCTGCGACTCAGCGATCGTGTACGGGACCAAGACCGGCGTGGAGCTGACCTCGCTGGGGATCCCCGTGATCGTCGCGGGCGAGGCCTGGATCCGCAACAAGGGTGTGACCACCGACGCCCGCTCCGTCGAGCACTACCGCGAGATCCTGGGCCGCCTGCCGTTTGGCGAGCGCCTGGACCGGGCGACCGTGCAGCGTGCCCGGATGTACGCCTACCACTTCTTCTTCCGCCGGATGCTGCCGCTGCCCTTCCTGGTGCCGTCCAAGTCCAAGGCCATGTACGACCTGGGCATCGACAGCCTCCAGCAGCTCATGCCCGGCAACTACCCCGGCCTGGACGTGATCTGCGACGGGATCCTGAACGGTACGCCGTTCATCTATCCCGCCGAGACCTTGGGCCTTCACGATGCGGAGGAGGTCTCAGCCGCGGCCTGAGATCCAGCCCTTCACCTTGGCGAACAGCGAGCTCGGCACGTCCACGCTCGCTTCCACCTTCATCGCCGCCACCGCCTCCTTGGCGGACAGCCGGCGCTTCAGGACGTTGACGGCGCCGCGCTGGCGCTGGACGAGGTCGGCCATCTTGGGCTGGACCGCCAGCGCATCCAGCGCCTTCTCGAAGTCCTGCACCAGCACGCCCGGGTCGTGCCTGTTCGGGCAGTAGCGTTCCTTCGCTATCCGGGCCAACTCCAGCAGGCGCTTGGCACAGACCATCACGTTGGCCTCGGCGTCGAAGGGCACGGCCTCGATCTGCCCCGCCCAGGCATCCTCCATCGCCCGTGCCAGTCCCGCGGCATCGTCGGTCTTGAAGAACCGGGCTTCCGGCGCCTGCTCGCGATGCACGGGGAATTTCGACAGCAGCAGCGGCCGATGGAGCACTTTGGCCTCCTCCACCACCGAACTCCAACCCTCGAAACGGGAAGGCTGGATCACCGCAGCGCAGTCGCGCAGCAGCGCCAGCTGCGTCTCGCGCGGGATGCGCCCCAGTACATGGCATCGCGCCGTGAGCCCGTGCTGCTCCATCAGGCCCCGGATGCGGGCCTCATCGTCCGGCCAGCGCGGGTCCTTCGTTTCGCCGGTGAAGACAAGCTCGATGCTGCGGTCATCGCAGCGTGCCAGCGCCTCGACCGGCAGCTCCAGGTTCTTGTGCCGCCACCACTGGTTGCAGATCAGCAGATAGCGCTCCGGTACTCCCGCTGCCCTGGGCAGCTTCGCCACCTCTGCCGGGTCGACCAGGGCCGGGAAGGGCAGCCGCACGGTGGGCACCATCGCCTGGCCTACGATGCGCCGCGTGTCCTCCTCGGCCATGGTCGAGGACACGGCCAGCGCCGGTGTGCGCGCCGCCAGCAGCCGGAAATGCAGGTCGCGCCGTGCATACTCCGCCTGGTCGAACAGCTCCGGCAGGTAGCGGCACTGCCAGTCCGGGATCCACCCGGCCCAGGGTGCACCGATTGGTGCCTCGAAGAGCTGGGTGGCCGGATAGACCAAGTCGAGGTCCAGCTCGCTTGCCCGGTCGAACGGCTCGATCGCCGACACCAGGTGCCGGTTGGCCTCCGCGATCGGCTGGCCGCGCTCGTCCGCCACCAGGAACACGACCTCCGGCCGCTCCCCTTCCGGCAACCTGGACAGCGCCGTCGCCCAGGCCAGGACGTAGTGGATCCCGCCCGTCCAGAGCGGGTTGCTCAGGACCCGAAGCCCGATCCTCACGCCGTCACTCCCGCCTTCGCTAGGCTCTGCTCCCGGATCGGCCCGAACACCCTGTCTGCCGTCCCTTCAGGGTCCTGCCAGTCCGACTCCTGCCGTGACGGCAGCTCCTGCTTCGCCAATGCCTGCCAGCGTGCGACATAAACGTCGCGATCGGCCGCCATGGCCTGGTTGTTCTGCATCCGGAGCGCCTCGCCCGGGTCGACATAATGCTCGACGAAGGCACCCGGCACGTCGCGGATCGTCCAGCCCTTGTCCCACATCTTCAGGCAGAGGTCGCTGTCGGCCTTGTAGAAGCGGTAGCTCTCCGCATCGATCCAGCCGACATCCTCCATCGCGGCACGCATCAGGAACCCATGGTTCACCATCATGCGCCCGCCCAGCGTCTTGCCGACGAAATAGCGCTTGTCGTCCGGCCAGTTGCGGAAATGGAAGGCGAGCCCGCCCACCTTCTCGCCGCCAGCCTCCAGGCTCCCCAGCCTGTCCAGCCCCGCCTGCAGCGTGCCCGGCAACAGGAGGCAGTCGTCGGAGATCATGCAGATGATCGGCGTGCTGGCGGCCCGGAACGCCAGGTTCATGAAGAACCCCCAGCTGCGCCTGGGCAGCGGCCGGCCCTGCCAATCCCCCCGGTTGTGCTGCACGATCGTGATGATGTCCTTCTGGGCCACCAGCCATTCCAGCGTCCCGTCGGAGGAGCCGCCGTCGATCACGACGATCTCCACCTCCGCATCCACCTTCTGGGCGCGCACGCTCTCGATCGCGACCTTGAGCAGATGCAGCCGGTCGAGCGTGCCCAGCACCACCGACAGGCGGGACGGGTCGGTCGGTGCTGCAGCCTGGACATCTGCCGGGGCAGGGGCGGGTGTTGAGCGGCCAAACGGCCAAATACTAGGCATCAGATGCTGAATCTCGCGTTCTTGAACCGGTTGCAGCGCCGGTTTAGAACCTGCGCCATTGACATGCCATCCGCGCGTTGATCGACGTTCGGGCGACCACCCACCCTTTCGCGAACGGTCTTAGGCCGCATGCCGGCACTCTCTCCCTTTGACCACGCGTTTGCCGATGGGCCGGTGTTCCTGGAGCCTTCGGGCTTCCTTGCCGCCGTGAAGATGACCCGTTCGCTGACTGCTGCAAGAAGCCTGCATTCGGTCTGGCGCCAGTTCCACGCGAACGGCCAGATCGGGCCGGAGGTCCGCCTCGGCCTCGGTGCCCGGCTGGTCAACCGCAACAAACCGGACAAGGTGTCGATCGGCCGCCACACCGTGAGCCGCGGCATCTTCCGGCTGGAGCCTCAGGGCAGCCTGACGATCGGCGAGCGCTGCTATTTCGGCGACGGCGTCCTGATATCAGCCATGAACCATGTCCGGATCGGCGACGGCACGCTGTTGGCCCACGGCGTGCAGGTGTTCGACAACAACACCCACCCGGTCGACGCCGAGGAGCGCGAGCGCCACTTCGCCAAGATCCTGGGCCTGTCCAAGAACACCGACTACCGCATCGCCCATGCACCGGTCACGATCGGGCGGCGCTGCTGGCTCGGCATGAACGCCATCGTGTTCCGTGGCGTCACCATCGGCGACGATACCGTGGTCGCCGGCGGCTCCGTCGTCACGTCAGACCTTCCCTCCGGCGTCATCGCCAGCGGCAACCCGGCCGTGCCGGTCCGCAACCTCAAGGAGTTCGTGGCTGCATGATCCGGCGTCTCTTCCGCCAGCCCACCCCCACGCCCGTTTCCACGCCCGAGGAGCGCGCTGGCTGGGCGAAGCCCGTCTACGGTAAGAACCCGGCCCGCTGCGATGCCGTCTGCTACCAGGCCGTCCCTGGCGAAACCGAATGGTACCCGCCGGTCATGGCCGGGGCCGAGACCTTCAGCTTCGCCTGCGCCTCGGCCGAGACGCTGCAGGACGCGCTGGAGGTCATGCAGAAGCTCTCGCCGGACGACTACACGCGCTACCTCACCAAGTTCTACACCGAGGGGCTGAACCGGTTCGGCGACGGCTGGATCTATGCCGACATCGTCACCGTGCTGCTCACCATGTCCCGCGTGCTGCAGCCCAGGCGCTACCTGGAGATCGGCGTGCGCCGCGGCCGCAGCGTCTGCACGGTCGCCAGCCAGACGCCGTCGGTCGACATCGTGCTCTTCGACATGTGGATGAAGGGCTATGCCGGCATGGAGAACCCCGGCCCCGACTTCGTCCGCGAGGAGCTGAAGAAGGTCGGCCACGAGGGCAAAGCCGAGTTCATCGACGGCAACAGCCACATCACCGTGAAGAAGTACTTCGCCGACAATCCCGATGCCTTCTTCGACCTGATCACGGTCGATGGCGACCACACCGACCCCGGCGCCGCCGAGGACTTGGCCGACGTGCTGCCGCATCTCTCTGTCGGCGGCGCCATCGTGTTCGACGATGTCTGCCATCCCGTCCATCCGGGCTTGGCGCAGGTCTGGCGCACCCAGGTGGCCGATGACCCTCGCTTCTCCGCCTGGACCTTCGCGGACGCCGGCTACGGCGTGGGCTTCGCCATCCGCAAGCACTAAAGCGATGTCGGAGAAGCTAGGTGATCGTCTCGCCCTGGTAACCGGCTGCTTCGGCTTCCTGGGCGGCCTCGTGGTGGAGCAGTTGGTCAAGTCCGGCTGGCGCGTGGCCGGCATCGGGCATGGCCGCCGCGGCGTCCCGGTCGCGATGGCGGTCGAGGGCGAGGTTAATGCCGAGAGCGTGCGCGGGCTGATCGCCTCGTTCGGGGTGCCGCAGCTCGTGGTCCACTGTGCCGGCACCGGCAGCGTGGGCCGGGCCCAGGCCGACCCGTTCCGCGAGTTCCAGCGCTCCGTGGGCGTCACCGCGGAAGTGATCGAGGCCATCCGCACGGACGCGCCCGAAGCGGTGCTGGTCTATCCATCCTCGGCGGCCGTCTACGGCGAGAGCGGCAAGGCCGCCTCCCAGGAGGACGACCCGCTCCGGCCGGTCTCCGTCTATGGCAGCCACAAGATCGCCTGCGAGGAGCTGGTCCGCTCCGCCGCGCGCGACCAGGGCCTCACCACCCGCATCGTCCGCTTCTTCTCCCTCTACGGCGAAGGGCTGCGCAAGCAGCTTCTCTGGGATACCTGCACCAAGCTCTCGGACGGCCGCCTCGACCTGTCCATGTTCGGGACCGGCGAGGAGCGCCGCGACTTCATGCACGGCCGCGACGCCGCGCGCCTGATCGAACGGCTGGCCGATCCGTCCCTCGGCCCGTTCGTCCTGGTCAATGGCGGCACTGGCACGGCCACCACGGTCCGCACGATCGCCGACCACCTGGCGCGCGCGACTGGCCATTTCGTCAACCTCCACTTCGACGGCGGCGAGCATCACGGCAACCCTAAGAGCCTCGTCGCCGACACGACCCGACTCCGCCAGGTCACCGGCTTCAAGCCGGAGGTCCAGCTGCCGGCCGGGATCGCCGCTTATGCCCGCTGGGCCCTGAACCAGCTGGGGATGCGCCAGGGGCTGGTCCTGCCCGACCATTCCACCGTCAAGCTCACGGTCGTGGTCGGCACCTGCGACCGCTGCGGCGACCTCTCCGACCTGCTGGACAGCATCGAGGCGCACACCCACACCCCTCATCTGGTGGTGGTGAGCGATGCCGGCAGCACCGACGGCACGATCGAGATGCTGGAGCGGCGCCAGCAGGCCAACCTGGTGGTGGTGCGCGAGGGCGAGCGGCGCGGACAGGCCAAGGCCCTGAACGAGGTCTTCGCCCGGGTGCAGACGCCCTATGTCTGCTGGGTGTCGGACGACAACCTGATCACCGAGGGCGGCCTCGACGATGCCGTCGAGATCCTGGAGAACGACCCCGGGATCGGCATGGTCGGCCTGAAGGTCCGCGACCTGGTCGGTCCCTTCATCGACGCCCCCTATATCGGCGGGATCGGTGTGGCCGGCGTGCTCAACGTCAACCAGGGCGTCCTGCCGACGACGCTCCTGCGCGAGCTGGGCGGCTTCGACGAGGAGCTGCGCGATTACGGCATCGACCCGGACCTGACGCTCCGTGTCCTGAAGGCCGGCAGGAAGGTGGTCTTCACCAAGGACGTGGCGATCCTGCACCGCCGTGGCTGGCCGTCCGACCGGAACAGCCCGGAGGCCAAGCGCCTGGCGGAAAAGCACGAGCGCGCCCGCAAGCTCCTGGCGGCCAAGCACAAGGATCTCGGCGGCGACATCCGCGGCTGGAAGATGAAGCTGTTCTGCTGGCGGGCGATGCGCGCCGTGCCGGTCCTGCGCCCGCGGCTCAACATCAACGCGCCCCGGCCCTTGCTCGGCTTCATCCCGCGCGACTGGTACAACGCCTTCAATGCCCGCTGGGTCCACCCGCTGGATCCCCTGCGCACCCGGCGCAAGAAGTACCACCTCGTCCAGCGCATGCGCCCCGAGACCTGACGCCCAAGACCGAGGATTGCCGATGAAGCCGCTCGCCGCGATGCCCGAAGACGTCCGTCGTGCCTGCGTCGGCCTGTTCACCGACATCGACGACACGGTCACCACCGAAGGCCGCCTGACCGCCGCCGCCTATACGGCGCTGGAACGCCTGCATGAGGCCGGCATCACCGTGGTCCCGATCACCGGCCGCCCGGCCGGCTGGTGCGACATGGTGGCCCGGTTCTGGCCCGTGGCGGGCGTGGTGGGCGAGAACGGCGCCTTCTTCTTCCGCTACGACCACGGCGAGAAGCGGATGATCCGCCGCTTCTCGCAAGGCGACGATGAACGTGCCGCCAACCGCCAGCGCCTCGTGGCCATCCGCGACCGCGTCCTGGCCGAAGTCCCCGGTGCCGCTGTCGCCTCCGACCAGGGCTATCGCGAGACCGACCTCGCCATCGACTTCTGCGAGGACGTCCCGCCGCTCCCGCGCGATTCCGTCGACCGTATCGTCGGGATCTTCGAGGAGGCCGGAGCCGTCGCCAAGATCTCCTCGATCCACGTGAACGGCTGGTACGGCAGCCACGACAAGCTGACCATGTCGAAGACCTTCGCCACGGAGGCGCTGGGCATCGACCTGGAAGCCAACCGCGAGCGCTACGTCTATGCCGGCGACAGCCCCAACGATGCACCCATGTTCGGCTGGTTCCCCAATGCCGTGGGTGTCGCCAACGTGCTGCGCTTCCAGGACCGCATGCCGGCCTTGCCTGCCTATGTCACCCCGTCCGAAGGTGGCGCCGGTTTCGTCGAGCTGGTCGACGCCATCCTGGAGGCAAGAAGATGACCACCATCGTCCCGATCACGCCTGACTACCGGGACGACTGGGAGCGCCTCTACAAGGGCTACGCCGAATTCTACAAGGTGAACCAGACACAAGCGATGCGGGACCGGGTCTGGAACTGGATCCAGGACCCCGCCCACGACGTCACCGGCTTCCTCGCCCTGGACGACAGCGGCAAGCCCATCGCCCTTGCCCACTTCCGTCCCTTCTACCGCCCGCTCATGGCCAGCATCGGCGGCTATTTCGACGACCTCTTCGTCGACCCCACCGCCCGTGGCTCCGGCGCCGCCCAGGCCCTGTTCGCCGCCATCGCCGAGGAAGGCAAGAAGCGCGGCTGGTCCGTGATCCGCTGGATCACCGCCGAGGACAACTACCGCGGCCGGGCCGTCTACGACCGGGTCGGGACGAAGACCAAGTGGGTGACGTACGACATTCCGTTGTAAGTCCGCTGGAGTCCGAGCCCATGGAGCCGACGACAGCGTCCTACCGACGGGGCGTCCTGCTCGTCGTGCTCGCGACCTGCTTCTTCAGCCTGTCCGGCATCCTCGTCCGGCTGACCGAGGACGCCGGCGGCTGGCAGATCATCTTCTACCGATCGCTGACCCTGACCTGCACCATGCTGGCCGTGCTCGCTGTCAACTACCGCCAGCGGATGGCGGCGGTGATCTGGTCGGCCGGCTGGAACGGGCTCCTTGCCGGAACCGCGTCCTGCGGCGCGCTGGTCTTCTATATCCTCGCACTGCAGACGATCACGGTGGCCAACGCCCTGTTCATGGTCGGCATCGCGCCCTTCATCACGGCACTGCTCGGCCGGGTGTTCCTGAAGGAGCCGATCCCGGCGGTGACCTGGGTCGCGATGTGCCTGGGCACGGCCGGGGTCGCCGTGATGGTGGAGGGTGCCGTCAGCTTCGACCGCGTGGCCGGGAACCTGCTGGCACTGGGCAGCGCGGTCTCGTTCGCGCTGCTGAGCTTCTTTCTGCGCCGCGGCCGGCAGGGAGACATGCTGCCAGGGACCCTGCTCTCCGGCGTGATCTCCGCAGCGCTGGCGTTCGTCATCCTGGCACTCGGCACCGGCGAGGTCGGCACGGGCTTCGCGATCGGCCCGTGGGACCTGGGCCTGTGCATCATCATGGGCGTGGTCCAGCTGGGCCTGGGCATGCTCTGCTATACCCGCGGCGCCCGGCACGTGCCCGCCGCCCAGCTGCAGCTCCTGGCGATGGTCGAGCTGGCCATGGCGCCGCTCTGGGTCTGGCTGATCGTGTCGGAGGTGCCGCCACGCACGGCGCTGCTGGGTGGCCTCCTGATCCTGGCCGCCACCATGCTCCAGGCCGTGGCAGGTGGGCTCAGCCGGCGCGGTGCAACGGCCAGCACGGCCTGAACGCGCCGCATCCAGGCCACGCGGCGCTGCGTCGGGCGGTGGCCCCGTGATTCCTGCGCCACCCGACCTCATTCTCTCCCGAGGATCCAAGACTGGAAACGACGCAAGCGATGGCAGCACGCAACTCGATGATCCTGAGCGCCTTCTTCTTCAATCCCCAGGGCGACCACCGCGTCGCCTGGCGCCATCCCGATGCCCCTGGCGCGGACATCCTCGACCTAGCCTACTACCGCCGCCTCTGCGAAACGGCCGAGCGGGCCAAGATGGACGTGCTGTTCGTGGCGGACGAGGTCGCCATCTGGGACCAGCTCCCCAGCGGCATCGCGCACTACGCCAACGTCCGCCTGGAGATGTTCACGCTCCTCTCCGCGCTGGCCGCCGTCACCAGCGAGATCGGCCTGATCGGCACGGCGTCGACCACCTATAACGAGCCGTTCCACATCGCGCGGAAGTTCGCCTCGCTCGACTTCATCAGCCATGGCCGCTCGTCCTGGAACATCGTCACCTCGGCCATGGACGAGGAGGCCCTGAACTTCGGCCGGGACAGCCAGCTTGAGCACGCCAAGCGCTACCTGCGTGCGCATGAATCCGTCGAGGTCGTGAAGGCCTTGTGGGACAGCTGGGAGGACGGGGCTCTCCTGATCGACAAGGAGACCGGCTTCTTCGCCGATCCCGCCAAGGTCCACCACCTCGACCATGTCGGCGAGCACTACAAGGTGCGCGGCCCCTTGAACCTGCCCCGCCCGCCCCAGGGCCACCCGGTGCTGGTCCAGGCCGGCTCGTCGAACGACGGCAAGAACCTGGCGGCCAAGCATGCCGACCTGCATTTCGCCATCGTCCGCTCCGTGGAGGAAGGCCTGCGCTACCGGGCCGACATGAACGAGCGCCTGGCCCGCTTCGGCCGCTCGCCTGAGGATCTCCGGATCCTCCCGGGCATCCAGCCGGTCGTGGCCGACAGCGCCGACGAGGCGGCGGAAAAGGCGGAGAGCATGCAGGGCCTGCTGCTGGACAAGGTCGGCGTCGACCTCTTGTCCTACTGGACCCGCATGGACCTGTCCAAATACCCGCTGGACGGACCGATGCCCGAGCTGCCGGACGAGACCGGCTTCAACTCCGGCCACACCCATCTGCGCCTGGTCCGCGAAACAGCCGCTCGCGAGCAGCTCTCGATCCGCGAGCTGGGCCGCAAGATGGCCAATACCGGCGCGGTGGCCACGGTCGCCGGCACGCCGAAGGACGTGGCCGACCGCCTGGAGGAATGGTTCACCGCCGGGGCCGCCGACGGCTACAACCTGATGTTCCCGCTCCTGCCCGAGGGCCTGGAATCCTTCGCCACCAAGGTCGTCCCGGAGCTGCAGCGCCGCGGCGTCTTCCATCGCGAGTACGGCCAGGGCACCCTGCGCGACCGCCTGGGCCTCAAGCGCCCACCCAACCGCTTCGCCACCGAAGGGAGTGCCGCGTGAGCACCGAACATCCGCAGGTGGAGGTCCTGCCCTGCCCCAAGCGCGTCCGCGTGGTATTCGCAGGCCAGGTGATCGCCGACAGCCGCAGCACTCTGCTCCTGCGCGGCAAGCGCCGCCTGCCGGTCTACTATTTCCCGCGCAAGGACGTGAAACCGGAGCACCTGCACACCACGTCCGTGACCTCCGACCATGAGCTGGGCGGCCGTACCACGCACTTCGCCCTGGCCTCCGGCGAACGCCGGGTGGAGGATGGCGCCTGGAGCTTCCCCGAGCCGCCCCACCCTGTCCTGGCACCGCTGGCCGACCGTATCGCGTTTGCCTGGAAGGCCGCCGATGCCTGGTTCGAGGAAGACGAGGAGGTTTTCGTGCACGCCCGCGACCCGCATGTCCGCGTCGACACCCTGCAAAGCTCGGCCCACATCCAGGTGATCATCGACGGCGTCGTCGTCGCCGACAGCCGCCGCCCGGTCATGCTGGTCGAGACCAACCATCCAGTGCGCTGGTACCTGCCGGAAGACGACGTCCGCATGGAACTGCTCACCTTCTCGCCGAAGACCACGCGCTGCCCCTACAAGGGTGTCGCCTCCTACTGGTCCGCCACGATCAACGGAAAGACCCACGAGAACATCGCCTGGCAGTACCGCGACCCCATCCCCGAGATCCCGAAGATCAGAGGCCTGATCTCGTTCTATACCGAGATGGTCGAGGCCGTGCTGCGGGACGGGGACCGGGTATCCTGAGCACTGGCCTCGTCGCCCGAGGAACGACCGGCGGCTGAGCGGACCGCGCCGGCGCGGCCAAAGTGCTGCTCATGACCGTCGTGCCGGCCAGGCCATGCGCCAGAGCTGGCTCCAGCCTGGCCACCTCCTGCGCGGCAGCCGTGCGGCGATCACGTCGCGGCAGAAGGCGGCGTAGCCCGCGGTGACCGGGATCGGCACGCCGGTCTCGGCGGCATAGGCACGCAGCGATCCCTCGTCCGGCGCCCGTTCCCGATCCTGGCACCACATGCCGAACGACAGCTCCTGCCCCCACCAGCCGGCGGCTTCGGGGCCCAGCGCCCGGACCATGCCCGCCGTCTGGGCCGGCGCCTCGCTCGCACCACAGACCGGCCAGATGTCCGCATAGAGATAGTCGGCATGTCGCCCGCCGGTCGCTGCCTTCACCTGCGCCGGCAACTCGGGCCCGAGCGCATCGGCCTGCAGGATCGTCACCTTCTCCCGGCCGGCCCAGTCCGCCAGCCCTGCGGCTTCGCGCATGACCGCGATCACCTCGGGCGCCTGCTCGACCACCACGACGCGCTCCACCTCGGGCTTGAGCGACACGGCATGGGCGTACATCGCCATCCCGAGCCCCGCCACGACCACCACGCCCCGTGCCTGGTGGACATGGAAGGCATGGCTCTCCTGCTCCATCAGGCTGGTCGACATCCATGCCGTCCGGCCCTGGTGGAGGACATGGCGGCAGGGCTCCATCACGAGGCCCGAGACATAGCCCTCGACGGGACCGGCCCCGTAGCGCGCCATGCGCCATTCGCCGACGGTGGCGTCGCGATAGGCCGGGACCGGGAACAAGCCGAAGCCGTAGCTTTCGAGCATCGCGCGGTGGCGGCCGGGATGAGGGGGCTGAAGGAGGTCGTCCGGCATCGCGCGTCCTGCAGGCTGCTTCACCCATGCCACCAGGCGGCTGCACCGGGTGATGTGAGCGCAGGTAGGCCGGGCGACGACCGCGACCATGCCAGGCCGGACGGGACCTTTCGGCGGCACGACGCAGGACGACGTTGTTCCACCCATCTCTTCGTGGGATGATGACCGATCGGCTCGGGATGTGCCCATGCGAAGGTCGCTCGTTCTGTCGCTGGCCTGGCTGGCCCTTGGTGGCGGTCTGTCCACGCCGGTTGCCGTCGCTCATGTCGACCGGCCCTGTCCGTGCACCTACCCGGGTGGCATCGCGCAGCAGGGCGAGGTCGTCTGCCTGGAGGTCGCCGGCCAGCGCCAGCTCGCCCGCTGCGAGATGGTCCTGAACAACTCCTCCTGGCACTTCCTGGGCACGCCATGCAGCCCCACCGCCAAGCTCGGCCCACGCCATCCGACGCTGTCCTGAAGCATCCCGGCGAGGCGCGTCGGCACCGCATCCGTTCCGCGGAAGGTATCGCCATAGGTCGAGGCAAGGGCGTCTTCGGCCACTCGGACGGCTAGTCCGATGGATCGCTCGCCCGATCCGATGCCCGCAGGCGGTCGCCCCAGTCACGCATGCTGAGCAGCACGGGCGCCAGCGACCTGCCGAGGTCCGTCAGCTCGTATTCGACCTTGGGCGGCACCTCGGGAAACACCGTACGCCGGACAGCCCCATCGGCCTCGAGTTCGCGCAGCTGAAGCGTGATCATGCGGGCTGTTGCCGAGGGCGTGAGCCGGCATAGCGCGTTGAAGCGCAGCTTGCCCTCCAGCAGGTGGAAGAGGAGCACCGGCTTCCACACGCCGCCGATCACGGACAGCGTCGCCTCCACGGCGCAGCCGGTGCGGCCGGCCTTGCGTCGGGTCGCCCTGCGGCTCTTGCTATCATCCATGATACTACATGTTCACTTTGTGCGTACTGCTGCAAAGAGCATCATGGCGCTAACTATGGCGTGTGGAAGCAGCGGCGCAAGCGAGTGCGCATGGACCGGTCAGCGATGGCCAGGGAGGACGAGTTGGACAGGATCGAGTTGATAGGCCTTGTCGCCTGTTTCCTGACGACGTTCGCGTTCCTGCCGCAGGCCGTGAAGACCTGGAGAACAGGTAGCGCCGATGATTTCAGCTTGCCCACCCTGCTGATCCTCGAAGGTGGCGTGGCGCTCTGGGCGATCTACGGCGTGCTGCGGGCCGCGCCATCGGTCTGGATCGGCAATGGCATCACCCTGGTCCTGGCCGGCTTCATCCTGAGCGTAAAGCTGCGGCAGGCTTGGCCAAGTCGGAACTGAGGCGCCAGCGCCAATTCCGTTTCCCCGGTATCCACGCCTATGCGATGATGCCGGCTGGACTCTGTGTCGGGGAACCAGCCGGTCATGTTCGCACGGACGGGAAACTGCAGGAACGAACCCAAGGAAGGCCTGCTTCTTCAATCACTTGAATGTCTTAGACATTCAGGACTGGTTGTAGCTCCGCCCGACCGTGCACTCGATCTGGCCGTGCGGCTCGTCGGTGGCCGTGAACACGAGGTTGTCGTTGTCCATCCCGAACGGCTCGAGGTTGACCAGGAGGTAGTGCTTGTTGGGGCAGGCGAGGCTGATCTCCTCGACTTCCGGCACGGCCTCCAGCGCGGCCGTGCCCATCCGGTACAGGCTGTCCTGGATGGAGTGGCTGTAGGTGCCGGCGAAGACCTTCAGCATGGTGTCGAGGACCATCGCCTTTGCCGCGTCGTAGTCGGACGGCACGCTGTGCCAGCGCCAGGACGCGTCCATGGCGGTGGCGGCGATCCGGTCGTGGGTCTCCTTCAGCGTGGTGAAGGGCTCCTTGACGTAGCCGGCCCAGCCGGACTGGGTCGACTTCATGAAGGTGAAGCCGGAGATACCCGATTCCGTCGTCATGCTGGAGCGGGTCATGGTGACCCTGGCGAACGGCTTGCCGTTGCCGTCCAGCACGAAGCCGTGCGGCTGCGGCTCCCCGTCCGAGACGATCCGGCGCCAGATCGTCTCATGACCGGTGACGGTGGCGCCATCCAGCATCGGGTACTCGTCGAGCAGCCGCCGCGCGATCGCCGCGCAGAACGCCTCGTTGCCGAACGCCACGTTCTCGCGCGCCACGATGTTGACGATGTTCTTCACCGTGTCCGTGCAGATCGACTTGGAGTTGTCGGCATGGGTGAAGGTCTCGGCGAAGTCGCCGGTCACCATCGCCTGCACGGTGGTTTCGCGGACCTCGTGCCAGCCTGCCGGGCGGCCGGGTACCTCGCGCTGCACGCGCAGGACGCGGACCCTGTCCTTGCCGTAGGTCTTGCGGACGAGCGTCATGATGATTGGTCCTCCGTATCAGCCGAACTATCGTTGCTGCGCTGTCTGAGCCACGAGGAGCATTCGCGCAATGACGACGACCGGCGGCTGCCTGTGCGGTTCCGTGCGCTATCGGGTGGATGGCGTCGTGCGGGCGATCTCGGTCTGCCATTGCGGCCAGTGCCGGCGCGTCCATGGCTTCCTCGGCGCCTACGCCGCAGCCCCGGCCGATCGCCTGCACCTCTCCGGCGCAGACAAGCTGACCTGGTATCGCTCCTCGGACGTGGCCGAGCGCGGCTTCTGCTCGGTCTGCGGCTCGTCCATGTTCTGGAAGCCCTCCCACGGCCGGCACCTGTCGTTCTCGGCCGGCTCGATCGACCAGCCGAGCGGCCTCTCGATCGACCGCCACATCTATGTCGCCGACCGCGCCGACTACGAGACGATCGACCCGAACGGCCCGAACTGCTGGCCAGGCGACGACGAGCCGGCGTGACGCTCGGCGGGCCTGCGTCTACCACTGCCAGGCATCCGCCCGACCAAGTGAGGCCACGTGCCGGTCGATACGAACCTCATTCCCGTCTACTGGCCAGACCTGCTCGCGATTGCCATGCTGGTCGGAAGCTGGCGCCTCTATCCCCTGTCGCTCGCCGTGATCGGCCGGTACCGGACGACGCTGAACGACACCATGCTGGAGATCCGCCAGGACTGGATGGTGTCGATGCTCAAGCGCGAGAACCGCATCACCGATGCGGCCTTGATCGGCCACGTCATCTCCAGCGCCTCGTTCTTCACCTCGACGACCGTGCTGGTGATCGGTGCCCTGCTGGGCGCGCTGGCCAATGCCGAGACGATCGTGAGCACGCTCGGCCGGTTCCTCGTGGCCCATCCGCCGACGGTCTGGCTGACCCAGCTGAAGACGGTCGTGATCCTGACCATCTTCGTCTACGGCTTCTTCAAGTTCACCTGGGCGATCCGCCAGTACAACTACATGATCGCGATGGTCGGCGCGGCACCGCCGGCGCCGCTGCCCGATGCCAAGATCGTGGCACTGGCGCCCATCTATGCGCGCCACTTCAGCCGCGCCGCGCACGACTTCAACCACGGCCTGCGCGCCTATTATTTCGGGCTTGCCGGCTTTGCCTGGTTCATCGACCCGCTGATCGTCCCGCCGGCCGTGATCCTCATCATCGCCATCCTCGTCCGGCGGCAGACCCATTCGGGCGTGCTGGTCGATGTCCAGGCGGCGCGCGACGTGCTGCGCTGAACCGTCCGAGCATCGGAGGGTTGCACAGTTCATCCGGTGGTTGACATGACATGAACAGATGTTAATCCAGCAGACCGTGGTCACTTCTGGACGGATGTAGAGCAAATGTTGGTCGGCGATCCCTGCCCGTCGTTCGTGGTCCGCTCGTCCAATACGGCGGCCTTCAAGTTCGACACGGCCGCCGGCCGCTGGTTGGCCCTGACCTTCATTCCCGGGATGGGCGACGAGCGTGCCGCAGCGATCGCGCCCGGCCTGGCGGCGTCCCCGCTCTTCGACGATTCCCATGCCGGCCTGTTCTTCGTGAGCGCCGACTCGGCCGACGAGGAAGCCAACCGGCTGCCCCTGCGCACGCCCGGCGTGCGTGCCTTCTGGGACTTCGACCGCTCAGTTGCCGGCCAGTTCGCCGTGAAGCAGGACGAGGTCGTCACCGCCGTCATCAGTCCGCGCCTGCAGGTCGTGAGCATGGTCCGGGAGGCCGACCCGGCCCGCCATGCCAAGACGGTCCTGGACATCCTGGCTGCGGTGCCGAAGGCGGACGCCCTTCCGCCCATGCTGGCCCACGCTCCGATCCTGGTGATCCCGTCGGTGTTCGAGCCGGAGTTCTGCCGGATGCTCATCGAGGGCTACGAGAAGAACGGCGGCCGCGAGAGCGGGTTCATGCGCGAGATCGACGGCAAGACCGTCGAAGTGAAGGACCGCTCCCACAAGGTGCGCAGCGACTGGACCATCGAGGACGACAAGATCACCCGGGCGATCCAGACCAGGTTCATGCGGCGGGTCATCCCCGAGATCAAGAAGGCCTACCAGTTCGACGTGACCCGGATGGAGCGCTACATCGTCGCCTGCTACGCTGCGGAGGACGGCGGCCATTTCCGGGCCCATCGCGACAATACTACCAAGGGTACCGCGCACCGTCGCTTCGCCGTGTCGGTGAACCTGAACGCCGACGAGTACGAAGGCGGCGACCTTCGCTTCCCGGAGTTCGGCAGCCGCACCTACCGCGCACCCACCGGCGGCGGGGTCGTCTTCTCCTGTTCCCTGCTCCACGAGGCGACACAGGTCACCAGCGGCCGGCGCTACGCCTTCCTGCCCTTCCTCTACGACGAGGCCGCCAAGAAGATCCGCGAGGCGAACATGGCATTCGTGCAAAATGCCACGAACTGATCAGCGCGAGGCCCTGGCCCCCAGGATGCACAGCAGCGTCCCCGCCGCTGCCGCCAGCATCCAAGGGTCCAGCGCCTCGCCCAGCAGCAGGGCGGAGAAGCCCAGCGTCAGGAAGGTCTGCAGCAGCTGAACTTGGCCGACGCTGGCAATCCCGCCCCGCGCCAGCCCGCGATACCAGAAGTAGAAGCCGAGATACTGGCTGAAGATGGCAACCCAGAGGAAGCCCATCCAGGCTTGCCAGGGCGCGTCGAGCGGGACGCCGGGCAGGAGAAACAGGCTGGCGGGCAGGCTGATGGGCAGGGCCAGCACCAGCGCCCAGGCGATGACCTGCAGTCCGGGCATGGTCCGCGCCAGCACGGCCCCCTCGGCATAGCCATAGGCAGCGAGCAGGGCCGCGGCCAGCAGCAGCACGTCCGGCAGCGCCGCATCGAAGGTCGTATGCGCCAGCGTGTAGGCCACCACGCAGGCGCCGCCGCCGATCGCGAACAGCCAGAAGGCCGGCTTCGGCCGCTCGCCCGCCACGATCACGGCCGCCACGGCCGTCAGGAGCGGGAGGAGCCCGATCACCACGGCCGCATGGGCGGACTCGACGTGTCGGAGGGCCAGGGTCGTGAGCAGCGGAAAGCCCAGCACGACGCCTGCCACCACCCGGACGATCGCCCGGCGCTGCAACGCGTCGGGCCAGGCGGCACGCGAGAGCCGGAGCGTGAGCCCGGCAACCATGCCGGCCAGCGCCAGCCGGCCGAACGCCACGAACCAGGGGTCCAGCACCGCCACCGCCGCCCGCGTCGCCGGCAAGGTCAGGCTGAACACCAGCACGCCCACGAACCCGTCGACGAGACCCGGCTTCATCCGGCGGCCGCCGCCTCGATGATGCGGACGAAGTCCCGCCCGAACCTCGCCCGCGCCAGCGCATAGGCATCCAGGGCCTGGGCTTCGTTCATCAGGTCGGGACCGGGCCTGCCATGGTCGCGCACCTGCTCAAGGGCACGGGCGAGGCCGGCCATGTCATCGACGCCGAACCATGAGGCGCGTCCGGGTTCAGCCTGGGCGCGGTGAGTACGAATGTCCGAGAGGAGGAGCGGCCGGCCCAGTGCCTTGGCTTCCTCGACGGTCGTGCTCCACCCCTCGAAGCGCGAGGGGTTGAGCAGGGCCATGGCACGCCGGTGCAGGGCGAAGACCACCTCGAGCGGCACAGGTCCCAGCAGGCGGAAGCGCTGACCCAGGCCCAGCGCCTGGATGCGCGCTCGCAGCGCCACGACATGGTCGGGCGCGCGATAGTCGACCAGATGCCCCGTCGACACGATCGTCAGGTCGGGCACCATCGCCAGCGCCTCGACCACGAGAGCATGGTTTTTGTGCCGCCAGAGCTGGGCAGGGAGGTAGACGAAGCGCTCCGGCAGCTCATAGCGCTGGATGACGGCCAACGGGTCGGTCGACATGACGTTCCGCGGGACCGTCACGGCGAACGGCAGCACCCGTGCGCGATCGGCGTGCATCGGGAACCAGCCTGCCAGTTCAACGGCCGCCTCCTCCGTCTGCACGATCGTTAGGGCCGAGCGTTCCAGGAACCGGGCATGCTCGTAGGCACGGGTGCGCTGGTCGGCAGCCGTGAACATGTCCGGCAGGTGCCGCTCCTGGAAGTCCGGGATCCAATGGACGTTCGGCACGACCGGCGCCCGGCACGGCAGGGGGCGTAGGAACGTCACGTCCACCCGGCCCGCCAGCACCCGATCCAAGCCGTCCACCCTCGGAAAATCCAGGTACTCGCCGAGCTTGCGGCCCCACCATGCCGGCCGGTGGCGCGTCAGCTGATCCAGTGCCACCGTCTCGCTGCCAAGACCACGCCAACGTTCGACCCGCTCGCTGCTGGCGTCGTGACCATGGAACAGGACGACCTTCAGCTCGGGCCGCCGGCCGATCGCGTCCAGGAGATTGAGCAGATAGCTCTCGCCGCCTCCCCAGCTCGGATCGAACGCCGCGAACAGCCCGAGCCGGAGCGGTTCAGCCACCGATCGCCTTCGCGATGCCGGCGGCATCCAGCCCATGGTCGGCCAGGACCTCGTCATTGCCGCCGGATGACGGGATGCGGTCCACCCCCAGGTGCAGCACCCGGCCCGGGAAATGCAGCCTCTGTAGCGCTGCACCGATCATCACGCCCTGGCCGCCCTCAACATAATGATCGTCGATGGTGACGACAGTCGTGGCACCGGCTGTGACCTCCTCCAGCCAGTCATGGTCGAGCCGGTTGAGCCAGGGCAGGATGGCGAGGCGACCGCCGCCGATCCTGTCGAGCGCGTGCCAGGCCTGGGTCGCCATGGTGGGGCCATAGGCGATCATCACAACGTCTGTGCCGGTGTCCTTCGCGACCCAGCCCTCGCCTACCTGGACCTGATAGCCGGCCGGCAGTTCGTAGGGCACCGACACAGGGATCGAGACGAAACGCAGGTAGGAGCTGCCGGTGTTCGTCTCCAGCGCCCAGCGGACGAGCGGCCCGACCTCGGCCGCCAGCGACGGCTGCACCAGCGTCAGCCCGGGCGTGCTGGCCATGGCCGCGATGTCCCGCACCGATTGGTGCGAATGGCCAGGACCACCCGGGACGAGCCCCGCCAGTGCTGCCATGTAGACGACCTTCGAGCGCTCGGTCGCGTTGTTGTAGATCTGCTCGTTGGCACGGGTGGCGAGGAAGCAGGCAAAGCTGTGGCAGACCGGGACCAGACCGTTCAGCGCCATGGTGCCGGCCTGGCTCACCATGTCCATCTCGGCGATGCCGCACTCGATGAACCGCTCGGGGAACTTGTCCCTGAACGGGATCAGCCCGCAGTCGAGCATCAGGTCGGCGTCGAGTGCCACTACCTTGGGATTGCCGGCTGCGACGTCGAGCAGGGCTTCGGAGTAGGCCGGGATCAGCCGCTCCGGTGCTTGCGCCGGCTGCGCCGCCACCGGCCGCTCCACCGTCTCCAGCGACAGCTCGGCGGCACGGGCCTCCCGCAGCGTCCTGTTGATCCGGTCCATGATCTCCTGCGCGCCACGCGTGTAGTCCGCGGCCTGCGGCGCACCGGAGTGGAAGCGATAGATCGCGGCATCGCTCTCCATCGCCACGTGCTCCATGAAGGACACGCCCTTGCCCTTCACCGTGTCGGCGATGATGAGCTTTGGCTTCTTCACGCCGCGGATGCCGTCCAGCGTCTCGGCGAAGCGTGGCAGGTCATGGCCGTCCACCCGCACCGTGTGCCAGCCGAACGAGGCGAACTTCGCCTCCAGCTCGCCCAGGTCGGAAACCTGCTTCACGAAGGTGTCCGACTGCAGCTTGTTGTGGTCGACGATCGCGGTGATCTCGGAGAGGCAGCGATTCACTGCTCCGCCCAGGCTCTCCCAGATCTGCCCTTCCTGCAGCTCGCCATCGCCCAGCATCACGAAGATCCGCGGGCTCTTGCCGTGCTGCAGCCGGTTGGCCAGCACCATGCCCTTCGCCTTGGAGATGCCCATGCCGAGCGAGCCGGTGTTCGTCACCATACCGGGCGTGCCGACATCCGGATGGCCCGGCAGGCCGCCCAGCTTGCGGAAGCGGTGCATGAGGTCGGCCGGCAGCTTCCCCAGGGCCGTCAGCACCGCATAGAGCCCAGGTGCGTCATGCCCCTTGGACGAGAAATAGACGTCGCCCTCGCGCATCTCCTCCAGGTGCAGCCAGGCGACCATGTCCATCGAGCTGAACGAGCTGCCGATATGCCCGGAGCCGGCCCGTGCGATCATGTAGAGCGTGTTGAGCCGCGCTAGGTCGGCAAACAGCCGCGCCCGGGCAACCGAGGGCATGGCAAGGTTGCGGATCCGCGCGAACTCGTCGGGTGCCACCCAGTAGAGCGTGCCCTCGACGGCGTTGCCGGTCAGTTCACCCATGAGACGCTGCTTTCAGGGAAGATGGAGTTCGATCGGGATGGTCAGGCATTGCCGAGGTTGATGGGCGGCCGGTCGATCACCGGCAGCTTCGCCCCCTCGTGCTCGATGATGTGGAGGGCGTAGAACCAGTCCTCGGGGTCGTTCAGGTCGACCCCCTCGAAACCCTGGGTCAGGAAGGGCATGAAGCTGACGCCCGCGATCGTCCGCCCGTCCCGCACCACCCTCGACCACGCGATCTCCAGGCTGGCATTCTGGACATAGACCTCCGGCAGGGACGGGTACTGAGAGCTGTGCCAGGGCTGTTCGGGCGGCCCGAAGGGAAGCAGCGGCGACATCCGGTTGCCGCGGATCACCCACATCTTGGCAGGATGCTCCCGGCACTTCTGCACCGCGCGCAGGCTGTCGAATTGCTCCCGCTCGCCCAGGAACTGCGCCCAGGCGCGCTGGATCGTCTCGGGCTGACGGAACGGCGAGGTCGGGCGCAGGATCGAGAAGCAGTCATAGGGCCGCTCCAGCGTGGCCAGCGCGTGCTCGACCCAGTCGATGTCGGGCGAGCGATCGCCGGCCATCTCCGGCGGCCGCATCACCACCTCGGCTCCATAATGCCGGGCGATCTCAGCATAGTCGCCGCTGTCGGTGGACACGCAGACCTGATCGAACACGCCCGACGAGTGGGCAGCACAGATCGTATAGGCCATCGCCGGGTGGCCCAGCAGCGGACGGATGTTCTTGTCGGCCACCCGCTTCGATCCGCTACGGGCGGGGATCAGGGCGACGATCGAGGGTGCATGGTCGGCGGGCATGACGAATCCAGGCGCCACGTTGGTGGCAGGCCTTCTAGTGGGTTTTGCCGGTCAGGGGAAATAGGTAGGGAAGAGCCAAGCCGCTCGCGAGGATGGTGAAGCATGGCAGCGCCCAGGATCGTCGTGATCGGTACAGGCATCATCGGCGCGTCCATCGCATGGCATCTGACATTTGCCGGTGCCGCGGTCACCGTGGTCGATGCGAGCGAGCCGGGCGGAGTCGCCACGCCCTGCTCGTTTGCCTGGATCAATGCGAGCTGGGGCAACCCGGAGCCCTATTACCGCCTGCGGATCCGCTCGATGGCGGAATGGCGGCGGTTGGCTGAGGTCGTGCCGGCACTGCCGCTGTCGTGGACCGGCGGCCTGTGCTGGGATCAACCGGTCGCGCAACTGCAGGCCTATGCGGAGGAGCATGGGCGCTGGGGCTACGGCATCCGGGCAGTCGCCCAGGCCGAGATCGCCCTGCTCGAGCCGAACCTCCTGGACGTGCCGACATTTGCCCTGCATGTGGCCGAGGAAGGTGCCGTCGAGCCACGCCTGGCAGCGGTGGCGCTCCTGGCGGACGCGCAGCGCCGGGGCGCCAAGATCCTGCAGCGAACGGCAGTTTCTGCCCTTCAGCATGGCAATGGCCGCATCGATGGCGTCAAGACGACCAATGGCATGCTTCCCGCCGACCACGTCGTGTTGGCCGCCGGTGCCGGAACGCCTGCGCTGGCCGCCACGGCCGACATACATCTGCCGCTTCAGACGCCACCGGGCATGCTGGTCCATTCCCGGCCTCACAGGCAATTGCTCAACGGGCTCGTGATGGCGCCTGGCATGCATATGCGGCAGACGATGGACGGCCGTATCGTTACCGGTGCCGACTTCTCCGGTGCCGACCCCGGCACCCATCCGGCCGAGGCGGCACGCATCCTGTTCGAGCGCAGCAAGGCCGCCCTGCGCGGTGCCGACGACCTCACCCTGGATTTCCACACGGTTGGCTACCGGCCGACGCCTTCGGACGGCTTCCCTGTCATCGGACGGCCAGCCGGGCGCAAGGGCCTCTATGTTGCAGTGATGCATTCCGGTGTCACGCTGGCGCCTGCGGTCGGCCGGTTCGCTGCTGAAGAGATCGTTGGCGAGCGTGAGGAAGCGTTGCTGGCACCCTACCGACCGTCGCGCTTTGCGGGGTCGGCCTCTGCCGAACTGGCGAAGACGACCTGATAGTGGCCACGGTCACCGACCCGCCCTACCTCTGCTGGCACTGGAGAAGAAAGGTGAGACGATGAGCGACGTAGCTCTGGTGGTTGGTGCCAGCGGCATCATCGGAAGTGCCACGGCGCACGAACTGGCCGGCCAAGGCTGGACGGTGCATGGACTGGCGCGTCGGCCGCCGACCGATGTGCCTGGGCTGCAGCCGGTGGCAGCCGACCTGCTGGACCCGACCAGCCTGGAGGCGGCGCTCAAGGACGTGGCGCCGACCCATGTGTTCCTGACCTCCTGGATGCGCAATGCCACGGAGGCCGAGAACATCAAGGTGAACGCCGGAATGGTGCGCAACGTCCTGGCGGCGCTCTCGCCACGCAAGTCCGTGCGTCATGTCGGGCTGGTGACGGGCCTGAAGCACTATCTCGGCCCATTCGACGCCTATGCGAAGGGCGAGATGCAGACGCCGTTCCGCGAGGAACAGCCGCGCCTGCCGATCGAGAACTTCTATTATGCGCAGGAAGACGAGGTATATGCCGCGTCGGCCCGCGATGGCTTTACCTGGAGCATCCACCGGCCTCACACGGTCATCGGCAAGGCCGTCGGCAACCTGATGAACATGGGCACGACGCTCGCCGTCTATGCCAGCATCTGCAAGGAGACCGGCCGGCCGTTCCGATGGCCGGGTTCGGAGGCCCAATGGAACGGGCTGAGCGACGTGACCGATGCACGCGTGCTGGCCAAGCACCTTCTATGGGCTGCGACCACGGAGGCTGCGCACAACGAGGCGTTCAACGTCGTCAATGGGGATGTCTTCCGCTGGCGCTGGCTTTGGAAGAGGCTGGCAGGCTGGTTCGGCGTGGAAGCGGCCGGCTTCGATGGCAACGTCCGTCCGCTGGAAGCCGAAATGGCGAACGACGCGCCCATCTGGCGCCAGATCGCGGAGCGACACCAGTTGGTGGAGCCCGACCTGACCAAGCTCGCCTCGGCTTGGCATACCGATCTCGACGTCGGCCGGCCGATGGAAGTCATGGCCGACATGACGAAGAGCCGGAAGCTCGGCTTCACGGTCTTCCAGCCGACGGAAGACTCATTCTTCGATCTGTTCGAGCGGCTGCGGGCGGACCGGCTGATCCCCTGATCGCCGCCCCACCCGCAGTGCCGCCTCGCTTCAGATGGGACGGTTCCCGCGGGCGAGGCGACCGGCCGCGAAGACCAGGCCGGCCACCATGGCCGTCGTGACGGCCGGGTGTAACCGTGCGCGGGTATAGAGGCTGGGACGGATCATGCTGCCCTGCGTGTCGCCGCGCACCTTCGCCTCGGCAAAGCCGTTATAGAGATTGTCGCCGCGCGACACTGGCTTGGGTCCGAGCTGGGCATCGAACAGCACCTGCTCGCTGACCTTGTCGACCATGCGTGGGGCCGCATGGCTGATGGTGCTGGCTGTCTGTGCCGCGGAGCCGACGAAGATGTCGCGCCTCGGATGGGCGGCCGCATCCAGGATGGCCAGGGCGACCTCCTCCGGCGCATAGACCGGGGGCGGAAACCTGGCTTCCTGTGACGTGTAGTTCTTCACGTGCTGCGGCATCGGTGTGCCGATCGAGGCAGGCTTGATCAGCGTGACCGAGATCGGAGCGCCGCGCTCCTCCAGTTCCATGCGCAGGGCATCGGTGAATCCCTTCACCGCATGCTTGCTGGCAGAGTAGATGCCCTGCAGCGGGATGGCGCGGTCCGACGCCATGCTGCCGACATTGATCAAGGCGCCGCCCTGCTTTTCCAGATGGGGGATCGCGACCAGGGAGCCGTGGATCATCCCCCAGAAGTTGATCTCGAACAGCTGACGCATGTCGGCTTCGCTGACTTCTTCCAGCCGCCCCCAGATGCCTACGCCGGCATTGTTGACCCAGCTATCGATCCGGCCGAAGCGCTCCAACGCCTTGTCGGCAACTGCCTGGACATCCTCGCGGCGGGCAACGTCGCAATGGACGGAGATGGCCTCGCCGCCTGCCTGCATGATGCCCTGCACGGCCTTCTCGAGCGCCTCGTCGCTGCGGGCCGCCAGCACCACCTTGGCACCTTGCGCCGCCGCCGACTGCGCCGTCGCAAGCCCGATGCCGCTCGATGCGCCGGTGATCACGATCACCTGGCCCTTCACGGGCTTCAACTTCACCATCACGAACTCCTGGTCGCCTGTCCGGACCCAGGCGCGATGTCCGCGCGACCCGGACGTTGCACTGGCCAACCAAGCTCTCATGCTCCGGCCAGTTCCGTTTCCCGGCCCTGTGCTGTGATCCGGGGACGCATTCGTCCTGTTTTCCCGATAACCGCGACGAAAGCGACGGACGCTGCTAGAGCGGCCCTTCGCAGATAGTGTTGAACCCCGTCCTGGGTCCGGATCATGTCCACCACGCCCGTCGTACGTCCCCGTGACCACGCGCTCCGCACACTGTTCGGCCGCGAACGTGGCGTCGTGATCGGGGTCGTGCATCTGCTGCCGCTTCCAGGCTCGCCCGAACACGATGGCGGCCCTGCAGAACAGGTTTATGAACGAGCCGTGCGGGACGCCGAAGCCTACGCATCGGGTGGCGTCGACGGGTTCATCGTGGAGAACCACGGTGATGTCCCGTTCCTCAAGCCCGACCGGATCGGACCTGAAACGGCGGCTTGCATGGCGATCGCCACCGAGCGGGTGCGTCGTGCCTGCGGACTGCCAGTCGGCATCAATGTACTCGCCAACGCTGCCGATGTGGCGCTGGCCGTGGCGGCGGCGGCGGGAGCGGGGTTCATCCGGGTGAACCAGTGGGCCAACGCCTATGTCGCCAACGAAGGGATCATCGAAGGGCCGGCCGCGACCGCACTCCGCTATCGCAAATCGCTGGGTGCCGCGGGCATTCGCATCTTCGCCGACAGCCATGTGAAGCACGGTGCGCATGCCATCACCGGAGACCGCTCGGTGGCGGAGCTGACCAGAGACCTGGAATGGTCCGGTGCCGACGTCGTGATCGCGACGGGCCAGCGTACGGGCAACGCGGCCAATACCAGTGAAATAGAGGAAATTGCTTCTTCCACTTCTTTGCCGGTAGTTACTGGGTCTGGCGCAACAAAAGACAATGTCGGTTGCATCCTGAAGTTTGCCTGCGGGGTAATCGTGGCAAGTTCACTGAAGGAGGACGGCGTGTGGTGGAATCCGGTGGAGCCCGGCAGGGTGCGGGCCTTCATGGCGGAAGTGGGCAAGCATCGGTGAGCACCCTGCTCGTCCTGGGCAATGCCGCGATCGATCTCACCTTGCGGATGGAGCGCCTGCCTGTCCCGGGCGAGTCGGTCCTGACGAACGCTCGCCAGGAGGATATCGGCGGCAAGGGGCTGAACCAAGCCGTGGCGGCGCATCGCGCAGGTGCACGCGTCCGCTTGGTAGCCGCCGTCGGAGCGGACCGTGATGCCGCCCTAATCCGCAGGTCGCTGGCCAAGGAAGGAATCAGCCCCGACGACCTGGTGAGCTTTCAGGGTCCAACCGACCAGTCCATCGTCATGCTGTCGGAGGCGGGCGACAACATGATCATCACGTCGAGCGACGCCGCGCGCTCGATTGCACCACAGACGGCGACGCTGGCTTGCGCGGGCCTGGGCTCGGGCGACATCCTGCTCGTGCAGGGCAACCTCCGGCAGGACACGACCGAGGCTGCCGTACAGCAGGCGCGGCGCCGTGGCATGCGGATCCTCGCTAACCCTGCACCCCTCGGCTTCGACTGGGTACCGTTCTTGCCGGACCTCGACCTGCTGATCGTCAATGCCGTGGAAGCGGGGCAAATCGACGTCAACAGAGCAGCCAGGGCCATTATCACCCGGGGAGCTGACGGCGCAGAACTGCTGGCAGGCAACGACAACATCCACGTACCTGCGTCAGCGGTCACGGCACTCGACACGACCGGGGCGGGGGACGTCCTGACCGGGGTGCTGGCGGCGGGATTGTGGCGTGGCATGGATGTGGAACCTGCCCTGCGCTGGGGGATGGCGGCAGCAAGCATGAAGGTCCAACGGCGAGGCACGATTTCCGCCTTTCCCGATCGGACCGAACTGGCGAACCTGCGGTCTTGAGCGGGAACGGCCGGCCAACCATCCGTGAAGTCGCCCGCCTGGCTGGCGTCTCGATCGGCACGGTCAGCAATGTCCTGACCGGCGCCCGGTCGGTCGCTCCATCGACCAGGGGCGCCATCGAGAGCGCAATCAGCCGCCTGGGCTATCAGCCAGACCAAGCCGGCCGGGTCCTCAACAGCCGGCGCCGTCGCGGACCAGTGATGCCGCCACCCGACCGCCCCCGCCTGACGGCGGTCGGCTATCTCTGCGCCGACCTCACCGCCCGCCTGCCTGTCCTGCCGGGGCGCGACATGCGGTCGACCGCGCACGTGATCACCAAGACGCTCGGCGGTTCGGCCGCCAACGTCGCGGTGGTGGCAGCCGGGCTTGGTAATCCCTTTGCGATGTGGGTCGAGCTGATGACCGTGCTCGGCACCGACCCTGAGAGCGATTGGGCAGCGGACCTGCTGTCCCAACGCGGCGTGGCGCTGACGCCAGGATCCAGGCGCCCGGACGCGCAGCTGTCCAAGTGCATCGTGCTGGTGGACGGTACCGGTGCGCGGACGATCGTCAATGAGCCGCTCCTGGTGCCAAGGGAGCATCTGATCGGGTGGCTCGACATGCTTGCCCCGGCAGCTGGCCGCCATTGCCTGCACATCCAGGGCGACCAACTGGAGGAGCTGATGGATGTGCTGCCGTTGGCGCGAGGTCGCGGCCTGCTTTTGGCCTTCCATACGCCAGGACTGCCCACGGCATTGCGGACTCCCGAGGGGCTCCGGCTGATCACCGCCCTGTTCGACCTGGTCCTGCTCGACCTGGATGTTACCCACGCCGTTGCTGGGCATGCGGGGAATTGCCGTGAGCTGGTGAAGCAGTTCGACGCCCTGCTGGACAGGCGTCGGCGGGCGATCGTCGTGGTGACGCTGGAGGCCGATGGCGCGGCCGTGCTTCAGGCCGGCCAAAGCCCCGAACTGGTCCCGGCCGAACCCGTGCCGCCCGTGGACAGGACAGGGGCCGGCGACTGCTTTGCCGGCACCTTCCTGGCCGCCTGGCTGTCTGGCTATGGTGCACCGGCCGCCTGCCGCCTGGCTGTTCTGGCAGCATCCCGCTCCGTCACCGTTCCAGGAGCGCAGGAGTTCCGGCCAAAGGGAGCCAGTCTGCTGGAAGCTGTCAGCGCAGAAGCAGTTTGAACGTTTCAATCGATGGAGATACGGTTTTTTCGACAACGCCTCGCCGGCACAGGTGCCGTCGAGTTGGGGGAGACCTGGGACATGATTCTTCGTCGACACGTCCTCCTCGCCGGCGCGGCCATCGCCGCCGGCCTCGGCATCGCCGGCACCCCGGTGCGGGCCCAGGAACCGACCATCGGCCTAGTCCAGATCAACCAGCAGGCCCTGTTCTTCACGCAGATGAACGAGGGCGCGCAGAAGAAGGCCGACGAACTCGGTGTCAATCTCGTCATTTTCAACGCCAACAACGATCCGGCTGCGCAGAACAACGCGATTGAAACCTATATTGCTCAGAAGGTCGCGGCTCTGGTCGTGGTCGCCATCGACGTGAACGGCATCATGCCGGCCGTTCAGGCCGCCGCCGATGCGAAGATCCCGGTGGTCGCTGTCGATGCGATCCTCCCTGAAGGTCCCCAGGTCGCCCAGGTCGGCGTCGACAATGCGCTGGCCGGCAAGATGATGGGCGAGGAGTTCCTCAAGATCGTGAAGTCCGACATGGGCGGCAGCGCCAAGCTCGGAATCGTCGGTGCCCTGAACTCCGCCATCCAGAACGTCCGCCAGAAGGGCTTCGAGGACGTCGTGGCGACGGCCGAGGGCATCACCATGGCGGGCGTCGTGGATGGCCGGAACATCCAGGACAACGCCATGTCGGCCGCCGAGAACCTCCTGACCGCGAACCCTGACCTCACGGCCATCTACGCCACTGGCGAACCCGCCCTGGTGGGTGCCGTGGCGGCGGTCGAGAGCCAGGGCCGGCAGGCCGATGTGAAGGTGGTCGGCTGGGACCTCACTGCCTCCGTGATCAAGGGCATCGACGACGGCTATGTCGTAGGCGTGGTCCAGCAGGATCCGGCCGGCATGGGTGCCGCGGCGGTCGAGGCTGCGTTCAAGGCGTCGAAAGGCGAGACGGTGGAGAAGAACATCGCCGTGCCCGTGACGATCGTGAACAAGTCCAACGTCGAGCCGTATCGCGCCGTCTTCAAGTGAGCATGGGCGACAGCACGGCAGCCGCGCAGGCGGCTGCCGTTCCCCGGGTGAGCCTGCACGGCATCAGGAAGCGCTTCGGGTCGATCGAGGCCTTGCGCGGTGTCGACCTGGACCTGATGCCGGGCGAGGTACTGGGCCTGGTCGGCGACAATGCCGCAGGCAAGTCGACCCTGACCAAGATCATCAGCGGCGCCTATGTCCCAGACCAGGGTCGCATCCTCGTCGATGGCGTCGAGGCCGTGTACACCACGCCGGCCGAGGCCCGCGGGATCGGCATCGAGATGGTCTATCAGGACCTGTCCTTGTGCGACACGGTCGACGTGGCCGGCAACCTGTTCCTTGGCCGCGAACCACGCCGCTCTTTCCTGGGCTTCCAGTTGCTCGACAAGAAGCGGATGCGCGAGGAGGCCAGACGCAATCTGGATGCCCTCGACATCCACGTGCCCAGCCTCGATGCCTATGTCGAGAAGCTGTCGGGCGGGCAGCGCCAGTCCATCGCGATCGCCCGCGCCGCAGCCTTCAACCCGCGTGTCCTGATCATGGACGAACCGACCTCGGCCCTGGCCGTGGCCGAGGTGGAGGCGGTGCTTCGCTTGATCCGGCGTCTGGCCGAGGATGGCACCTCGATCATCCTGATCACGCACCGCCTGCAGGATCTGTTCCGCGTCTGCGACAGGATTGCAGTGATGTATGAAGGGGTGAAGGTGGCGGAACGCAACATCGGCGAAACCGACCTCGAAGACCTGGTCGGGCTGATCGTGGGCGGAAAGGCGGCGAAGCTGAAGGGCGAAGCGGCGTGAGCACCCGTCCTGTCTACGAGCGTCGGCCGACCGGCCCGCGTCACCATGACTTCCTGGCACGTCACGCCCAGGTCCTGAGCATCGCCGCGTTCTTCCTTCTGATGGTGGTGCTGTTCGCAACCCAGACAAACGCGTTCCTCAGCCAGGTCAACCTGCTCAACCTTCTGCGCCAGTCGGCCCCGCTGATCATCGTCGCGGTCGCCATGACCTTCGTGATCACGACCGGCGGTATCGACCTGTCGGTTGGCTCCACCGTAGCGCTGGTCAATGCGCTGGCGGCGATCCTGCTGCAATATGGTATCCCTTGGCCGATGGTGGTGGGGGGCATGCTGCTCCTGGGCGCCGGCATCGGTGCGCTGCAGGGCTGGTTCGTGGCGCGCGAGGGCATCCCAGCCTTCATCGTGACGCTGGCGGGCCTGTCGATCCTGCGCGGCGTGGCCCTCCTGCTCACCCAAGGCTTCTCGATCCCGATCGCATCCGACAACTGGTTCGTGCAGATCGGCCGCGGCTGGCTATTCGGCATTCCGCTGCCGGCTATCCTGGCTGTCCTGGTGATGGTGGTGAGTGCCACCGTGCTGGCCTCCACCCGGTTCGGCCGCTACGTTACGGCTGTCGGCGCCAACGCTGAGGCGGCACGGCGGGCCGGCATTGACGTTCGCGGCGTGACGACGATGGTCTATGTGCTCACGGGTGCTGCCGCCGCCCTTGCCGGAATCGTGATCGCCGCCCGCCTTGGCTCCGGCTCCTCCAACGCCGCCGTCGGCTTCGAACTCGACGTGATCGCGGCGGTGGTGCTTGGTGGCACGTCTTTGATGGGCGGGCGCGGGACGATCCTCGGCACCTGCCTGGGCGCGCTTACCATCGCCGTCATCGGCAACGGCCTGATCCTGGCGCACATCTCGCCGTTCTTCACCCAGATCGTGACGGGCCTGATCATCCTCGCCGCCATCTGGCTCAACACGAAGGTCTTCCGGGGCGGACGCAAGACATGAGCGAACTGTCAGAGGCCCATCTCGGGTCTGGCAAGGTCATGACCGTGACCGGGCCGATCGCTGCGGCCGACATGGGTATCACGCTGCCGCACGAGCACATCCTCAATGACTGCCGCTGCTGGTGGAATCCACCAAAGGAGCCCGAGCGGGAGTATCTGGCGCACGCAAAGGTCCATATCGGCATCCTGTCCGAGCTGCGGCAGGACCCGTTCGTCAACCTGCACAATTGCGGCCTGGACGACGAGCCCCTCGCCATCGAGGAGCTGACCGCCTTCAAGCGTGCCGGTGGCGCCACCGTGGTGGATCCGACCTGCCGCGGCATCGGCCGCAACCCGCAGGCGCTGCAGCGGATCTCGCAGGCGACCGGCCTGAACATCGTGATGGGCTCAGGCTACTACCTGCACAGCTCCCACCCGCCCGAGCTGGCTGCCATGTCCATCGACGATGTGGCCGACCAGATCGTGGCCGAGGCGCTGGTCGGCATCGACGGCGTGAAGATCGGTCTGATCGGCGAAATCGGCGTCAGCTCCGACTTCACGGCAGAAGAGCGCAAGTCCCTGCGCGGTGCCGCGCGCGCCCAGAGACGCACGCAGCTGCCGATCATGATCCACCTGCCCGGCTGGTTTCGCTTGGGGCTGGAGGTGCTGGACATGATCGAGGAGGAGGGCGGCAACCTGCGCCACACCATCCTCTGCCACATGAACCCGTCCTTCGACGATCCCGTTTACCAGAAGGCCTGCGCCGACCGCGGAGCGTTCCTTGAGTATGACATGATCGGCATGGACTTCTTCTATGCGGACCAGGGCGTGCAATGCCCTTCCAACGAGGATTATGCGCGCGCCATCCGCCGGCTGGTCGAGGATGGCTATGGACATAAGCTGCTGCTGTCGCAGGACGTGTTCCTGAAGAACATGCTGACGGCCTATGGCGGCAACGGCTACGCCTTCGTGCTGCGCCATTTCGTGCCACGCCTGCGCCGCCACGGCGTGCCGGAGGATGCCATCCAGCGCATGCTCGTGCAGAATCCCCGGCAGGCCTTCGACGCGACCGCCTGAACACGCCCCTTGGAGAATCCGATGACTAAAAAAGAAGTGCTGCTGGCCGGCGAGAGCTGGGCCACATCCGCCGTCCACACCAAGGGCTTCGACCAGTTCAGCTCGGTCACCTTTCACCTGGGCGCGGAGCCCCTGGTGAAGGCGCTTGCCGACAGCGAGTTCGCGTTGCGCTACATGCCGTCGCATGAGGCGGCCACGGCCTTCCCCATGAAGCTCGAGGACCTGCAGCGCTACGACGTGGTGATCCTGTCGGACATCGGTGCCAATACCCTCCTTCTGCATCCGGACGTCTGGCTGTCCGGCAAGACCGTCCCCAACCGCCTGAAGCTGCTCCGCGAGTATGTGGAGAAGGGCGGGGCGCTGTTCATGATCGGCGGCTACCTGTCCTTCCAGGGGATCAATGGCTCCGCGCGCTACGGCAAGACCGCGGTGGAAGAGGTCCTGCCGGTCACCTGCCTGCCGGTCGACGACCGCATCGAGATTCCCGAGGGCTTCGCGCCCGACCTGGTCCAGCCGGACCATCCGATCCTGGCTGGTCTCGGCACGAGCTGGCCGGTCCTGCTCGGACTGAACGAGGTGGTCGTCAAGAACCAGCCGGGCGTCGAGGTTCTGGCCCGTGCGCCAGCCGACCAGGGTGGCCACCCTCTTCTGGTCACCGGTACGTATGGCCAGGGCAGGACGCTGGTCTGGACTTCCGACATCGGGCCGCACTGGTTGCCCGAGACGTTCGTACAGTGGGAAGGCTATGCTCGCCTCTGGAAGCAGGCCCTGACCTGGCTCACCGACGGGTCGGCATGAGGAACGGCTGATCGACGGACGAACGGATGAAGGCAAGGGCATTCTGGTGGAGGGAAAAGGGCATCGGCGCTCTTCTTCCGGCCGATCCCGGGAATGCCCCGCTGCAGATCCGCGCCCGCTTCGGCACGCTGTCACGAGGCACCGAGCGGCTGGTGGCGGAAGGCCGGGTGCCGGCAGGTGAGCGGGCTCGGATGGCGTGCCCAGGGATGGGCGGCCAGTTTCCATTTCCGGTCAAGTACGGGTACTGCGTAATCGGCAAGGTCGAGCAGGGACCACCCGAGTGGCTCGGCCGGACCGTCTTTACCCTGCATCCTCACCAAGACCTGTTCGGCGTCGACGATCCTTCGGCACTTACCCTGATACCTGATCGGGTACCGCCGCAGCGCGCTATCCTGCTTGCGAACCTGGAGACGGCGCTCAATGCCGCCTGGGACGCCCCGCTCACGCCCGGAATGCGGGTCGCCGTGGTGGGAGCCGGCGTTCTCGGCTGCCTGTTTGCCAGGATCGCCAGACGCACGGCTGGAGTGGACGTCGTCCTGCTCGACATCGATCCTGCGAAGGAGACCTTGGCTAACGCATTGGGTGTTCCCTTCGGGAACGGCAATACCGAGAGCTATGATCTGGTGGTCGAGGCGACCGGCCGGCCCGAGACGCTCGATATGGCTTTGACCCTGTGCGGCCAAGAGGCAACGCTGCTGGTACTGTCCTGGTACGGTGATCGGGCAGCCCCCGCCATGCTTGGCGGAGGCTTTCATAGCCGCCGCATCCGGATCGTCTCCTCGCAGGTCGGCTCGGTGGCACCTTTCATGCGGCCGCGGGTGGACTATGCGGAGCGAAAGCGGCGGGCCGTGCACCTGCTTGAGGATCCGGCGCTGGATGCCCTGATCGGTCCGCCCATCCGCTTTGCCGACCTGCCGATCCAAGCAATGTCCCGGCTCGTAGATGGTGACACTCGCGCCCCGCTCATCGTCTACGATAACACCGACTAAACCGGAGGCCTTCAGCAATGTTCAGTGTCACCGTCCGTGACCACGTGATGATCGCGCACAGCTTCCGCGGCGAGGTATTTGGCCCGGCGCAGAAGCTGCACGGCGCCACGTTCGTGGTGGACGTGACCTTCGAGCGGCCAGAGATCGACGACGATGGGATCGTGGTCGATATCGGCCGGGCCATCGACCGCCTGAAGGAAGTGTGCGCCGAGATCAACTACAAGAATCTCGACGAACTCGACATGTTCGCGGGCAAGAACACCACGACCGAGTTCCTGTCGCACTGGATCTGGGGCCGCTTCGTGGATGATCTAAAGGGCGGACGACTCGGCCCCGGGTCGGACAAAGTGACGGCGGTGGGGGTCGAGCTCCACGAGAGCCATGTCGCCAGGGCCGGTTACAAGGCGTCGGTGCCGCCGCGTGCCTGAGCTCGTCTTCGCGATCCCTGGCGACCCTTATCAGCGGACTGGCGGCTATCTCTACGACCGCCGCCTCAGCGAAGCGCTGACCTGCTTTGGCTGGACCATCCGGCCGCTCCGCCTGTCCGACGAGTTTCCGCAGCCGTCACCAGATGCGCTTGACGAGGCTGACCTGCTTTTCGGCAGGATC
>NZ_DATAGQ010000175.1:0-23362 GCF_036263595.1 Geminicoccus sp.
AGGCGACCGAGCAGCCGGTGGACACCGGCACGGCCGCGGGCAAGGCATTCTTGGACATGCTGGGAGTGTTCGCGGAGTTCGAGACCAACCTGCGCAGAGAACGGCAGCTGGAGGGGATCAAGGCGGCCAAGGCACGTGGCGTCTACAAGGGCAGGAAGCCCAGCATCGACGTGAGCGAGGTCCGGCGGCTGCGCCACGAGGAGAAGCTCGGTGCCTCCGCCATCGCCAGGCGGCTCGGCATCGGAAGGGCCAGCGTGTACCGGGTGCTGGGAGCGCCTGATCGAGCCGACCGTGAGCCGTCCCCCTCAACCCGAGGCGGGTCATAGATGGTCATGCTTCATGAGCGGCAGGCCGACAGAATGACGGCTGGCCTTGTCTGAGAAGATGTCGACTACCGCGCCGATGTCCGTTTCACCGTAGACGGCAGAATATGATGTGCGTTGCCACGCCAAGCGAGCTTACCTGATGAAATGCAGCATGTTCTCCCGTTCTTCTTCCATATTCCTGATCGCTTTCTCTTGCATGTACTCGATCCTCCTGTGGTACAACTGGCCGTACGTGGTATCGGACATCGCACCCTATGGTGACGTCGCCGCGGATATGCTGCTGATCGAGCGGGCTCAGCATGACTGGCTGCTGACCGGTCATTATTCGCGCTTCGGCTTCAACCACCCGGGGCCATTCTTTCTCTATCTCCGTCATCTCGCGGACGTTCTCTTCGGCCATGTCCTGCCGAGCCCCTACAGCGCTCAGCTGCTGGGTATCATCGCCGCCGATGCCCTGTTTACCGGACTTGCGGCCGTTGCCGTGGCTGCGCTCGCCGGACCGGACTGGCGAGCATCTGCGGTTGCCGCGACCACGCCTGCCTTCGTTCTGCTGATTCAGGACAATGGTGTCGGTGTGCTGGCGCATCCCTGGATGCCATACGAGTTGGTCGCGCCATTTCTCGCCTTCGTCCTGCTGCTGGCGGCAACGGCGCAGGGACGGCTCTGGATGCTTCCGGCTGCCGCCTTCTGTGGCGGTGCCCTCGTCCATGGCTATGTACCCTTGCTGCCCTTTGTCGGCCTGCCGTTCGTGCTGGTGCTCGCCTATCTTTTCCGACGTGCCAGATCCGCTCCGGACCCGGCTGGACTTCCTGCCCGGCCCCTCGTCCTGTCAGGGGTGATCATCGCCCTGTTCGTGGCTCCCCTCATCCTGGACATGGTGATCCACCCCCCCGGCAATCTTGCCAGGATCCTGATGGCCGCCGGGACGATCACGCCGAGCAAGGGAGCCTCCCTTGGGGACGTGGCGGCCTTTGTCGCCCAGTTCTGGTGGCCGGTTTCGTTCATCCACTCCGTGGTGCCCGTTCTGTGGATTCCGGCGGCCGTGGGTGTCGCGCTCGCCTGGTGGGATCATGAAGCCCGGCAGGCCGTCGCCCATGTGGCTGCCATCGCGGCGCTGATGACGCTGCTGTTGGCCTTCTACGCATGGCGCGCGCCAGGCCCGCTGGTCCCGTTCATCGCGCAGTTCTACCTCGGTGTGCCGCTTGCCGTCGTGGCCGTCACGGCAGCCGCCGGGTTGAAGGTTGCAGTGCAATGGGCGCCCCGGCCGGTCGGGCTCGTTGTCGCTGCCCTGGCCGTCCTGCTGGTGTCCATGGGTGCCTTCACCAGCCCCGGTCAGCACATTGCGGGCATCCGCGTCCTGTCGAGCGGCACCCTGGCTCATCTGGGCGATTCTGCGCACGAGGGTGTGCGGATCAACTTTGATACCCACGACCACTGGCCGATGGTCGCCGGCCTTCTGCTGGACCTCGGACACCTTGGCGTGCCCGCCTGTGTCAAAGCTCCTCATCTGGCCGTCCTGTTCACGCCTGAACGCATCTGTACGCCGTCGGCGAGTGGGCGGAACTACGAGATGATCGCGAGTTCGGCTTGCGGCGAAACCTGTTTTGCCCGGTCCGATGAACTCGGTGTCGGGCTGAGCCTGCCCGCCAAGGTTCCGCCTTACCCCCTCGGTCGCCTTCTCGGCTTCACGTCAGAGGACAATAGCGGCCGGCCCTACCTGACGGACGGCTGGTCCATCGCGGAAGGCGGCGGCACGTTCTCGGACATGGCGGAAGCGGAGCTGGTCCTGCCCGTGGAGCCGATCGCGGACAGTGACCTGCAGCTGCGGGTCAAGGCCTGGGGCTTCATCCATGACGAGCAGCCTCGCCAGGAGGTCGAGGTCATCGCCAACGGACAGCCGGTCGCGACGTGGGCGTTCACCATGTCGGACCGTCTGGGCGAGCGCATGGCGACCATCCCGCTGGACGTGGCAAGGCTGCAGCAACCCTTGTCGATCGTCCTGCGCATCCCGGGCGCGGCGTCGCCCATGGAACTTGACATGTCGTTGGACGCGCGCCAGCTGGGGATCGGTCTGCAATGGTTGAGGCTCGATCCTGTCAGCTCGAAGGCCGCCGCGCCCAACTGAGCCGGCAGGTGTCGCGCTACTGCTTGGCCGGCGGCCGGCCATTAGGGGATGAACATGCCTGTGGGAGGTCAGCATGCGGCAACCGACCACCGTGCATCCAGGTCTTCGCTTGGTCTTGATCGATGCCATGAGCCACGGTGAGGCCGCAGGCACGGTGGCACGACCATGACAATGCGGCCCTTGTCGGCAGCGGGACTGGGCAGCCCATTACTGGTGGCGGGCCGTTCCACAGCTGCTTTGGCTGCAGGCCCATAGGTGCTCCTTCCTGCATCGCACCGGCCAGGCGTTCGATGGCATCTCGATCATCCTGCCTGGTCAACAGCTCCATGAGCCATCCGCGCCTGGCTCGAGCCGCCAGGACAGCCAAGTCACGTCTGGCACCCGCCCTGTCCCCAGCGAACAGCGGCGTCGTAGACTGTCCAACCAGCAGGCGGCACGTCGCCAGAGCGTGGCCATGTGCTTCCCGGTGGAGTGCAGCCGAACTCGGCCATGTCCGTCTGCATGATCGCCGTGACATATTCGGCTTCGTCGTGGGCGCCGGATTTGACCAGCTTGCACAGGCCGCGGGCGAACTCGGCATGCTCATGCAGGAGCGTGATCAGGGAAATGCGGGGCATCGTGCTATCCAGGTTCGTGTGCCATCATCATGGGCGCTCAGAATTAGGTGACGTTGTTCACCACCGCCGGTTCCGCCACGTCGTCCGCGTGTGACATCAGACGTTGGGGGTGCAGAGCCATCGGCGCCCGAACAGCACTGAAGGAAGCATCCATGGACGGCCAACACCCGCAAGGACAGGAGGGGCCGGATCGTCGCACCACACTGGCGGCGGATCGGACGGTCTTCGCGGCCGAGCGTACCTATGCGGCCTGGGTCCGGACCGGACTTGCAGCCCTGGCTAGCGGCGTCGGAGCCCGTAAGCTGTTGGAAGGGTTCGTCCCGGAATGGGTGATTCTCTTGGGTGGCACGGTGCTGGTCCTGCTCAGCGCCTTCAGCTTCGTCGCGGGCGTCTGGCGCCAGGTGCTGCATCCCGGTTCCTTGCCACCCGAGGGCGATACCAAGCGGATCTACCCACCGATCCTGATCACGGTGAATGCCGCCCTGGTCATGGTCGCGATGAGCGCGCTGGTCGGAGTATGGGCTGGTCGTCCAGGACCCGACTAGATCCGGCCGCGAGCCAAGCCGAACGAGATCCACTGCATGGCACGCAGCGGCGGTGGCTGGCGGATGCTACCGATCCATGGCCGCGCCTGGCAGGTGGGTCGTCGAGCTGACCTTTGGCTCCATGGCCGCTGGTGCCGCCTGTTGCGCAACGGCGAGGCAGCTTGACGTTTCCCAGGGCCTTCATCCATGTCGCCATGGGCAGCGTGCTGTCATGCGTCAGCCGCTGAGCACATTCTCAGGGTATGCCTTATAGGTAATCTTCCTGACGCCAAGGCGCCTCAGGCATCCAGCCTCTCCGCATTGATCTCAATCAGATACCTATCCGGATCCAGGATATACGCCTGCGGATACCCCACGATCGAGTTCGGCCGCACCACCATGCAGCGCGGGTCGTCCCCGTCCGCCTCCTCCCGGTACCCCAGCCCCCGCAGTTCCTCCATCGCTCGCGCAAAGCTCCTGACCCGGATCGCGAAATGCGTGTCGCCGGTGTCGATCGAGCGGGGCCGGTTCGACTGGTGGGAGACATCGCCGATCAAATGGAGCTCCCGGTTCCCCAGGCTGAACCAGGCGCCCGGGAACTTGAACGGCGGCCGCTCGATGGGCGTCAGCCCCAGCACCTCGGCATAGAACCGCATCGAGCGCTCCAGGTCCGTCACCCGCAAGCTGATGTGATGCAGCGTCTCGATGTCCATGTCGTGCCTCCCCGTGATCTGGCTGGACTGCAGGCCACCCTTAGACGCTGTACCCGACCCGCACACCCAGCTTCGTCAACCCGTTATTCATCGCACGGGCTGGCCGGTCAGGCGACCGGCAGGTTGCGGTCCGAGAACACCAGCGTCTCGACCCCGCGCATCGTATCCGTCCCCGTCACGCCATCGCCGGCGAACAGGTCCCGGAGCAGCCAGTCGGCCCCGGCCTGCTCCACCGCGTACTGGCCGGACCCCCCGCCCACGATCACCTGGTCGAGGCCAGCGCCTCCCACCAGCAGGTCGTTCCCGAGCCCGGCCAGCAGCAGGTCGTCCCCGTCCCCGCCGTCCAGGAAGTCGTTGCCCGCCGCGCCATTCAGCGTGTCGCCCCCGGCGTTCCCTCGCAGCGAGTCGTTCGCCATCCCGCCCGTGAGCGCGTCGTTCCCGCCAAGCCCGGTGAAGGCGACCGGCGTCCGGCTGTTCCAGGCGTTCAGCATGTCCGGCAGCAATGTACCCTGCGCCCGCTCGATCCCCAGAAGCTGGTCGGTGCCCGTGTCGGTGATGGCCTGCCCATCCTCCCCGTTCAGGGTCAGCCGGACCCGCCCGTCCTCGCCCAGGTAGCGCACGGTATCCTTGCCCGCCCCGCCGTCCAGCGTATCAGTCCCGGCCCCGCCATAGAGCACGTCGTCCCCGACCCGCCCCTCGATCCGGTCGTTGCCGGCCTGCCCGAAGATGGTGTCGTTGATCTCCTCCGCCTCGTCGCCCGCGGCATCGCCCGCCAGGAAGTTGGCGGCCTCGTCCCCGGCCACGACGGAAGTGACCCGCCCCGGCACATGCGTCTCGCTGCGAAGCTCTGGCGGCAGGATGGCCGGGTCCACCGCGAGCAGGTCCTCGATCCGCAGCACATAGCCGGCCATGGCATGCTCGGTGGGATCGAGGATCGACATCTCGTCGCTGCCGAACGGCTGGCCCGGTGGTGCGCGCCCCTCCTCGGGCTCGATCGGCATCCGCACGACCTCGCCCGCCAGGTCCAGCACCAGGCTCCCGGCTTCGGCGATGCCGATACCGACCGGGTCCTGCGTGTGGACGAAGTGGATCAGCCGCGGATCGTCCTGGCCCTCCGTGGCGCCGGGCGAGCCGAAGGTCACGCCCCCGCAGCGGGGGTCCCCCTCGACCCAGTCCTCCGCCAGGAAGAGCTGCGTCATGGCCCCGCCCAGGCTGTGCCCGGTGACCAGGACGCGATCGACGCCCGATGCGGGAATGTAGCCCTTCAGCGCGCCGACCAGCGGGTCGAAGCGGTCGTAATGCGATTGCATCGCCGTGAGGAAGTCGACGGCGTCGCTGAGGCTGCCGGGATCAGCGCCGCGAAACGCGATGGCGAGCGTGTCCTGCCCCTCCAGCGTGCCGCGGTACACATGGGCAACCGCCCCTTCCTGCGCGAATAGGGCGCCCCGGGCCCGGTAGACCCCACTCTCCAGGTCATAGGCTGGCCCATCGGCCTCCAGCCCCAGTTCCGCCGCCTCGACCGGCCGCCACGCCACCGCGCCGCCGGAGACTGGCTGGTTCTCGTAGGCCTGGTTGGCCAGCCGCGCCGCCTCGCCATATTCCACTGCCACCATGCACCCCGCGACGTCATCAAGACGCCGGAGAAAGCGTCATGGATGGGCGGGTTCCTTGCCGCCTGCGGCGTGGCGGCCCGGCGCGCCTAGTCCAGCTCGAGGTCGCGCCGGCGCCGGATGAACGGCGAGTGAACCGGGGCACCCGGCACGATGCGCCCGTCCTCCCCCCACTCCGCCATGCGGTTGAAGGGGATGGGCGCGCGCTGGTCGGCCCCAGCAGTGCCGTCCGGAAGTCGTCCACCACCGCCCGCAACCGCGCCTCGACTGCGGATGGGTCGGAGTAGCGAAGCCCCGCCTCCACGCCGTAGGCGACGAACGGCCGGAGCACCTCGTAGCCGACATAGGCCAGCGTGAAATGCACCGGCCAAAGCAGCAGGTCGATGTCCCCGCTGCGCCCATCATGCGCATAGGTCTCGGCACTCGTCCCGACGGTCACCGAGACCATGGCCCGCTTGCCGGCAAAACGGCCATGCTCGAAGCGCCGCCGGCTCGCATAGACCTCGCCGAACGCGAGCACCCGGTCGAACCAGCCTTTCAGCATGGCCGGCGGCAGGTGCCACCACATCGGGTATTGCAGGACCAGCAGGTCGGCCCGGTCAAGCAGCGCCAGCTCTTCCATGACCGCCGGCGGCAGCGTGCCCGCGTCGCTGGCTAGGCGCTGCTCGGCCTGCACGTCGAACCTGGCCGCTTCATCCTCCCGGGCATAGTGCGCCGGCCGCTCGCAGGGGTCGAAGCCCTTGGCGTAGAGGTCGGAGACCGAGCTGGTCCAGCCGCAGGCCCCCAGCGCAGCCGAACCGGCGCGAACCATGTGCTCGTTGAAGGACTGCGGCTCGGGATGCGCCAGGACGAAGTGGGCGTGCATGGCAGGCTTCCTGGTTGGTTCGGCAGCGCGAGCGGAACAGCCCTACGAGCTTCATGCGCTGCCGGCCAGCCATGTGGCTGCCGGCCCGGCGATCTCCTACGGTGCGGCCCGCTTGAGCTGGAAGCAGGTCACCGCCTTGGTCGTGGGGAAGCTGTGGGCATAGCAGACGTTCATCGTCTGCGGGTCCGCCAGGGTGAACTCGTAGCGGCCGTCATCGTCGATGAAGATACCGGTGTGGTTGTCCATGCTGACGGCGCCGATCAGGGTTTCGCGGATGTCGCCCACGCTGATCTGGCCGATGAACCGGTTCCCCTGCTGCTCGTCGATCCGGTAGGTGAACTCGATCTCCTTGTCCGCGAAGTAGGGGCCGGGCCGCTCCGGAACACGGTAGGGGTTCGCCCCGATGATGACGGCCTGCAGCATGCCTTTCCAGGTCCCGACCATGTCGGGCACGTCCTGCGCCGCCGCTTGCTCCACGACGACCCCGAGCGCCAGTCCGACGCCCATCGCCAGTACACCCATCTTCTTCATGCCGATGCCCTCCTGATATGGATCGACGCTAGCGATTTCCGGAACAACCGAACAGACGTGTCGGCCGGGATGTGTTATTCTTTCGGGCTGGTTCGCCGTCGGCGAAACCGGGCCTGCCGACATGCACAAGATTTGCACGAACGAACCCGAGCCATACCCCGGCCAGTTCCGCCGGTCTGGCCGGCTGCGTGCGGAAGAATCCGCCAATGTGCGGAATTGGTCCGGCCCAACTGGATGGCCTCGTGAATGGGCCCGTCCGTCATGCTCCCTGAGCAGGTGCCCGAAGCTTTCGACGCGCTCGGTCCTGGCTGGAACAAGAGCCATGGCCCCGGCTCCCGGCGCAGCCTTCTTCACCCTGCGCACCTGCATCCTCTAGGCGACCGGCTGCCGGGCTTGTGAGCCGGACAGCCTGCTGGTCGTCCCGAACCTCGATCCACGCCACCCTTTGGGCAGGGCGCCACCTGTCAGGTCCAAAGATGCCGCTCATGTGCTATGATGCCTGTTGGGCCATCCCACCCGCGAGGATCCAGCTGCGCGCCATGCACGAATCGCACGAACGAACCCGAGCGTTGCCCCTAGCTGCCGCGGTCGCGCTCCAGAAGAGCTGTCGTGCTCAGGCCCGGCGTCAGCTCGGCCAGATAGAGTTCGCCGCCCCAGGATGCGACCTCCTTCGCCCCCACGACCTCGTCGGGCCGGTAGTCGGAACCTTTCACCAGAAGGTCCGGCCGGAGTGCCCTGATGACCTCCAGGGGAGTGTCCTCGGCGAACGGAACCACCAAGTCGACATCGGCCAGCGCCGCCAGCACCCGCGCCCGGTCCTCCAGGCGGTTCGTCGGCCGCCCGGGGCCTTTCAGGCGCGCCACCGAGGCATCGTCGTTCAGGCCTACTATGAGGAAGTCGCAGCGTGCCTTCGCGGCATGCAGGTAGTCGACATGGCCCGCATGGAGCAGGTCGAAGCAGCCATTGGTGAAGCCGATCCGCCACCCCTTGCGCCGCTCCTCGCTCACCACGGCCACCGCCCGCTCAAGGTCGGCCACCTTGGCCGAAGCCGGGGAGAGCGCCTGGGCCAGGTCCGCCCGGCTGACCGGCGTGGTGCCGATGCGGGTGACGGCAATCGACCCAGCCAGGTTCGCGAGCCTGGCAGCCTCGGCAAGCGAGGCACCTGCCGCCATCGACGCCGCGAGCGTGGCGATGACCGTGTCGCCGGCGCCTACCACGTCGAATACTTCCCGCCGCACGCCGGCAATGCGTGTCATGCCCGTGGCATCGACCAGCAGCATGCCGTCCGATCCGAGCGTCGCCAGCACCGCATCCACGCCGGCCGAAATCCGCAGGGCCTGCGCCGCCTGCTCCACCGCCCCGTCATCGCTCACCGGCACCCCGGTCACCTCGCCGAGCTCGCGCCGGTTCGGGGTCAGGAGCGTGGCCCCGCGGTAGCGGCCATAGTCGCGCCCCTTGGGGTCCACCAGCACTGGCCGCCCCGCGGCACGGGCCCGCGCGATCACCGGTTCGACCAGCGCCGGCGGCAGGGCGCCCTTGGCATAGTCGGACAAAACGATGGCCCGCGTCGTCGCCATCTTCTCGTCGAGCCAGTCCAGGATCGATGCGACGCCCGGCTCGCTCAGGGTCGAGCGATGCTCCCGGTCGACCCGCAGCAGTTGCTGTCCGGCGCCCCAGTAGCGGGTCTTGACCGTGCTGGGCCGCCCTTCCTGCCGCCAGAGGATGGCACCCGATGGCGCCAGCTCGGCCACGAGCCGGGCGATCTCCTCGCCTTCCGCGTCGTCTCCGACCATGCCGGCCGCCGCCGCCTGCGCGCCCAGCGCGTGGAGGTTCGCGACCACGTTGCCGGCTCCGCCGATCCGCGTTTCCTCGCGGACCATCTCCAGGACCGGGATGGGGGCTTCAGGCGAGATCCGGGCCACGCTTCCGAACACGGCGCGGTCCAGCATCAGGTCACCGATCACGATGACCTGGGCAGTCCCGATGCGCTGGAGGAGGTCTTCGCCAGTGATGGTGGGAGCGCTCGTCATCGGTAGGGATCCGCCTGCAGCAGGCTGTCCTGCACATAGCGTCGGACACCCTCTTCCAGCGGCGTCGGCTGGAAGGGACATCCGGCTGCGCGCAGCCGGTCGAGTTTGGCCTCGGTGAAGTACTGATAGTGCCCGCGCAGCCGCTCCGGCATGTCGATGAACTCGACCTTGGGTGGTGCCCCCAACGCCGCGAACACGGCATGGGCGAGGTCGAGAAAGGAACGTGCCCGGCCACTGCCGACATTGAACAGGCCGGACATCTCGGGATTGTCGTAGAGCCAGATCATCACCGCGACCACGTCGTCGACCCAGATGAAGTCACGCTGCTGCTGGCCGTCCGCGATGCCCTCACGATGGCTCTTGAACAGGCGGCAGCTGCCCGTCGCCTGGATCTGTGCGAGCAGTTGCGGGACCACCGACTGCTGGCCGCCCTTGTGCCACTCGTTGGGCCCGTACACGTTGAAGAACTTCAACCCTGCCCACTGCCGTGGCATCGGCGTGCGCCGCCCCGCCAGTTCGACGATGCGCCGATCCACGACATGCTTCGACCAGCCATAGGCATTGCGCGGCCGCAGCAGCCCGAGCCGGCCGATCGCATCGTCGAAGCCGGCCTCGCCATTGCCATAGGTGGCCGCCGAGCTGGCATAGATCAGCCGCGCCTTGTGCCGCGTGCACCAGTCGACCAGGTCCAGCGTGGTGCGCACGTTCTCCCGCACGATCAGGTCGGCATCGCGCTCGTCCGTGGACGAGATGGCACCCAGGTGGAAGACCGTGTCGACCTTGCCGGCATGCCGATCGAGCCAGGCGAACATGTCCTCCGGCACGATCACGTCGGCCAGGCGACGCTTGACGATGTTCTGCCACTTGTCGCCGCTGCCCAGCCGGTCGCAGCAGACGAGGTCGAGCAGGCCCCGATCGTCCAGGGCCGCCAGAAGAACCGAGCCGATGAACCCGGCTCCACCCGTCACCAGGATCAAGTTTCGCGCTTCCGCTCGTTGGCCGAGCCGGCCTTCTTCACCGCCGCCGGCAGGGTCGTCACCACCTGGGCCGCCAGCGCGC
Source organism: Geminicoccus sp. (assembly GCF_036263595.1). Classification (NCBI taxonomy): domain Bacteria; kingdom Pseudomonadati; phylum Pseudomonadota; class Alphaproteobacteria; order Geminicoccales; family Geminicoccaceae; genus Geminicoccus; species Geminicoccus sp. The sequence continues at coordinate 10,401 of NZ_DATAGQ010000175.1, forward strand.
CCACGGCCTCGCTCATGCCGTCCACGATGCTTGGATAATCGCCAGGCGTGGCCTGTTCCACCAGTTCGCTCCGCTCGGTCGCGAGCAGCCGGCCGTCCCCGTCGAACAGGCGCCAGCGCGCGTCCAGGACGATGCGCCCAGCCGCATCCACATCGAAACGAAGCACGTTGACGTCCAGTTCCATGGTGGGGCTGAAGCCACGGTCGCTGGGTATCACGACCATATGCTCGCCACCCAGCGTCCGGCGGAGGTTCTCGGCGAGCACGTCGGAGAACATGCCCGGCAGTGGCTCGGACCACTGGTCGAAGTCGGCGACGGTGAGGCGCGTATCCGTGGCCCGCGTCACGATCTCGGGCCGGTCGAGATATTCGGGGAACTGGACCTGGGACAGGGCGAGCAGCCGGGTCGGCGATTTGGCGACGACGTCCGGATCCACCACCGGCACCATCTGATAGAAACGCGTCGGCGCGGTGCCGGCACATCCCGTCGCCACCAGGGCCAGCAATACCGCTCCTGTCATCCTGGACGTGATGGACCTCAATTGCGTCCTCCAGTCTTGCCGCGCAGCAGCGCTTCGGGATGCCGTTCCAGGTAGTCGGCGAGATCGCGCACCGAGCGGGCGGTCGCCGTGAGCTCACGCATCAGCCTGTTCAGGTCCTGCTGGGTGCTCGACCGCGGGCCGAGGATCCCGTCGGCCGAACGGGCCGCGTCGCCCAGCGCTCGCGTGGTCCGCTCGAGTTCCGACACCAGCGGTCCCGAGGCCCCTTCCAAGGTGGCGGTGAGGCGAGCCACACCATCTAGCGCCTTGTTCAGGTTGCCCATCGACTGCTCCAGCTGCCCGGAGCCGGCGACCTTGGCGATCCCTTCGGCTGTCTTGCGCAACTCCTCGACGAGGTCGGCGATTGGCAGGCTGGCAACCTTGTCCAAGATGCCGGTCAAGGAACGCTCCAGGGTGTCGAGGCTGCTGGGCGCGGTCGGCATGATGAGTTTGCCATCATCGTTCCCGATCTTCTCGGGCGGGGCATCGGGCAGGATCTCCAGCGAGATGAGCATCTGCCCGGTCAGCAGGTTGCCGGTCGCGAGCCTGGCCCGCATGCCTTGCTCGACGAGGCGCGACACCTGATTGCCGTCACCCGTGGGCGTGCCGTTGACGATGCGGATGCGCTGCGGCTCGATCTCGTAGACGACCGGGATCCGCACGCTCTGCGCGGCAACGTCGAACTCCAGGCTGATCTCCTTCACGGTGCCGATCCGCATGCCGCGGAACTCGACCGGCGCGCCAGGGCTGAGCCCACGTACCGACCCATCGAAATAGGAGATCACCGGGATCCGCTCGGTGATCATCGCCTCCGACAGTTCGTCGATGTCGTCGAACAGGTTGAACGCTTCCCCTTCGGCCGCCATCTCGCCCTCGGGCGAGTCGAACATGACGCCTCCCAGCAGCAAGGTCTCGATATTGCCGATCGAGAAGCGCACGCCTTCTGCGCTTACATCGAAGTCGACAGCCCGGCTGCGCCAGAAGCGGCTGCTCTTCCTCACGAGGTCGCCATAGGGCTGGCGGATGAACAAATGGACGATCAGGTCACCCGAACCCGTCGGTGGCTCGAAATCCGTGAGTTCCCCGACGGTGATGCCGCGGAACAGGACGGGCGTACCGACTGAAAGGCTGCCCAGGTTCGGCGCCCGCAAGGTGAAGGAGCGGCCTGGGGTATCGGAGCGGACGCGAGGTGGGTTCTCCAGCCCGGTGAACTCGGTCGCAGTGGACGCGCCTGCGCCTGGATCGACTTCGATATAAGCCCCGGAGACGAGCGTCTCGAGACCCGAGACCTGGCCGGCGCCGAACCTCGGGCGGACTACCCAGAATCGGCTCTGGTCGTTGATCAGATGGGCAGCATCGGCATTGACCAGAATCCCGACTCGTACCGTCTTGAGGTGGTCCCCGATCCTGACCCATTCGACCTGACCGATGTCGACGTCCCGGTAGCGGAGCTTCGTCTGCCCGGCCGTCAGGCCGGAGGCTGTTTGGAACGTGACGACGATCGACGGGCCGCGGCTGCTCCAGGTCGTCCAGGCTACCCAGGCGGCCAGTGCCAGCGCCACCACCGGCACGAGCCACACGATGCCGAATGTCTTGCGAGCCCGCGGTACTGCCGCCGCTGCCTCCGAACGCTCGCTCATCGCTGCTGCCAGACCAGGCGCGGATTGAAGGCCGAGGAAGCGAATATCGTCAGCACCACGACCGAGGCGAACGCCAGGGCTCCTGGCCCCGGCAGGATGGTTGCGAGGTTGCCGAGGCTGACCAGCGCCGTGAGGATCCCGATCATGAAGATGTCCACCATTGACCAGCGTCCGACCAATTCGACAATCCGGTAGACCCGCGTTTTCCTGCGCGCGACCGACAGGTCCCGATCCCTCGCGAAGATCAGCCAGCCCAGCGCCAGAATCTTCAGGACAGGGACGAGGATGCTCGCGACGAACACGAGTGCCGCGACCGGATACATGCCGGAGTGCCAGAGCTCGACGACACCGCTCATGATGGTGTCGGGCATGCCGGCGCCGAAATAGATGACCGTCATCACCGGCAGGACATTGGCTGGCACATAGAGAACGACGGCCGCGGTGAGCAGGGCCAACGCCGTCTGGCGGGACCGCGGATCGTCGGGATGAACGGACGATCCGCAGCGCGGGCAATGGACGTGTGGCGCAGCTTCCGCCGGTAGCACCTGGCGGCAGGCGTGACACGACAGGATCGAGGTGCCGGCGCCCTCGCGCAGGACGTCGGGGCCAGCCTGTCGCATGAACCTGTTCCAAACCGTCATGGGCTCCGTCTTGGCCTCTGCGGCGATCTCGAACAGGACGGTCGCGACGAAGGCGAAGGTGGCGGCGCTGAGGTGCACTTCTGCCAGATCGATCAGCTTCACGTACGCCACGATGATGCCCAGCAGGTACACCTCCATCATCGCCCATGGCTTGATGCCACCCACGAGCCGGTACACGGCCGTAGCCATCGGCCAGCGTCGGCCATGGCGTAGCGGGACCAACACGTAGAGCAGGCCGCAGATCTTGATGGCCGGCGCCACCGTCGCCACCAGGAGCACGAGCGCGCCCAGGGGCTCCATTCCCTCGCTCCACAAGGCGACGCTGGCGGACAGCAGGGTGCAGGACTGCTCGAGACCGCCGATCTCCAGCGTGATGAAGGGCAGGCTGTTGGCGACGACAAAGCAGATCGCGGCAGCGAGCAGGAATGCGATCGGCGGGTCCAGGCTGCCACCAAACACCCCGAGGTCGCCATCGCAGCGGACGCAGCGGAAATCATGCCGACCGTCAGCGACGGGAAGATGATGAAGCTTCCCGCAATCGTGGCAGGCGATGACCACCATCCGCCGGTCCGTCGTTTCAGACGCTGCGCGCATGGCAACTTGGTCGCAGATTGCACGCCGACAGGCCACGATATTCCACAGCACTGTACAAAGAATAGGGTCGCCCGGCAAATCCTGCAGGCGCCATGCGGCTCATGCTCAAGGCTCCCAATAGGGTCGGCCGCCGAATCGTGCCACCAGGAAGTCGACGAAGCTGCGGACCTTGGGCGACAGATGGCGGTTGGCGGGAAACACGGCGTAGATCGCCCGATCCTGCGGCTTGTCGTGCTGCAGGACCTCCACCAACCGGCCGTCCTTCAGGGCCTCGCCGGCGATGAAGGTGGGAAGCACCACGATCCCTTGCCCGTCAATCGCAGCCCGCATGAGGATGCCGCCATTGTTGCTGCTGAACGGCCCCTTCACGCGCACCCGGCGAGGCCCCCCGTCGCCGTCGAACAGCCACTCGTCCCGCTCCGACGAGTAGGCGTAGAGAAGGCAGTCGTGATGGACGAGATCCTCAGGCCGTTCCGGTACGCCCCGCTTCTCAAGATAGGCTGGGGACGCGGCCAGCACCAGGCGGGCAGGTGCCAGGCGCCGGGCGATCAAGGAGCTGTCCTTCAGGCGGCCGACCCGCACGGCCAGGTCGAACCCTTCCTCGATCAGGTCGATCACCCGGTCGTTGACGACCAGATCCAGCTGCACGTCCGGATACTGCCGCCGATACTCGCCGATACAAGGTGCGAGATGCAGCTCGCTGAAGTTCACCGGCGCATTGACGCGCAACAGCCCGCGCGGGTGGCCGGCACTCTCCAGCAGTCGGCCGTCAGCTTCGCCGATCAACTGAAGGATGTCCTGGCAGCGACGCAGATACTCGGCACCGATCTCCGTCAGGCCGATTTTGCGCGTCGTGCGGTTCAGGAGGCGCACACCCAGCCGGTCCTCGATAGCAGCCAGATGCTTGCTGACCATCGTCTTGGACATGCCGAGCGCATCGGCAGCAGGCGCGAATCCGCCTTTGTCCACGATCGCCGCAAAAACACGCATACCGGTCAGCTGGTCCATCGACCCATCGATGCCACGCCATTCGTTTCCTGAGAAGAAACAATCCGTCGAACCACGGCCGGCTATTGTGAGAAGCGGTGTTCGATCATGCTGCGCCGCGTCATCCATGATCCGGATGGTACATCCGCTGGCCATGAACCGTCGTAACACGTGTCAGATCTGCCGGCTGCGGCCCCGTCTCGGCTTCCGTGCCAGCGGCCGAGCAAAGGGTTCAAGGCCGAGACTTGTGATCGCAACCAGTTCACGGAAGGACCCACGATGAAGCGCCTGCTCACTTCCGCCGCCCTGGCACTCACCCTTAGCACCGCTGCCCATGCTGCCGATCCCTGGACCATCGACGAAAGTCACACTGCGATCACCTTCACCGTCGACCATCTCGGCTACTCGACGGTTCACGGCTTCTTTCGCGCGTTCGACGGCAAGCTGACGCTCGACACGAAGGCGCCGGAGAACTCGTCGGTCGAGTTCACGATCGAATCAGCAAGCCTCGACACGCTCTGGGGCCTGCGCGATGAGCACCTCAAGAGTGCGGATTTCCTGGATGTCGCCAAGTTCCCGACCATTACGTTCAAGAGCAGCAAGGTGACACCGGTTGGTGCCGACGCGGCCAAGGTCACCGGTGACCTGACGATCAAAGGCGTGACCAAGCCGGTCGAACTCGATGTCAAGCTGAACAAGCTCGAGCCCAGCCCGATGACCAAGGCGGAAACCGCTGGCTTCACGGCCACCACCGTGATCAACCGGTCCGACTTCGGCGTATCCGCCTTTGTGCCGGCGGTCGGCGACGAGCTGACGGTGCGGATCGACACCGAGACCAGCCCGGCCAGCTGAAGGTCCCGTTGATCCGAACGCATCTAGCGAGGCGAGCCATGTTCCTTCGAGCCTTCGCCGTCCTGCTGCTGGTCTCAGCCCTGATGGGCTCCCCCGCCCAGGCCAAGGACTGGGTTGTAGACCCGGCCTCCAGCAAGCTGACCCTGACGTTCCAGCAGGGCCAGACACCGGTCACCGCGTCCTTCGAGCGGTTCGCGACAAACGTCCGGTTCGACCCGGCTTTCCTCGCCGATGCGCTGGTCGAGGTGAAGGTGGACCTGACCTCGTTCACCTCGGGCGACGCCCAACGCGACGCCCAGGCGCAAGGCGCGGACTTTCTGGATGCCGGCGGCGCGGCCGAGGCGGTGTACCGGGCGACCACCTTCGAGCCACTCGGCGGCGATCGCTACAAGGTCGCGGCCGAGCTGGCGCTGAAGGGTGTCACCAGGCAGATCGTCCATGAGGCTACAATCAAGGTTGACGGCGACCGCGCCTACGCCGAAGGCACGGTTCCGGTTACCCGTACCGACTTCGGCGTCGGGACCGGCCAGTTCGCCACCGGTAGCCTGGTGGGACTGGATGTGAACGTGGCGTTCGTGATCGACGCGAAGGCCGGCTAGCCGGCGAGCAGGGAGAGCGGCATGGCGCTCCGCAATGGACCCGAACGCTTCGGAGCGGTCTCGAAGGCGTTCCACTGGGGCATGGCGGCGATGGTCATTCCCTTGTGGATCCTGGGCTACGTGATGGTGCAGCCGACCCAGGACCTGTTGGCGCAATACGAGCTTTACCAGCTTCACAAGTCGTTCGGCTTCGTCGTGTTCGGCCTGGGCATGCTCCGCCTCCTCTGGCGATCCGTCGACCCGGCACCGCCGCTGCCGCCGAGCATGCACCCGATCCAGCGGACGGCGGCGCAACTGGCCCACCTGCTGCTTTATGGCTTCCTCATCACATTGCCCGTGACCGGCTTCCTGATGAGCGCAGCCTCGCCGCTCGCCATCCCGACCGTCTTGTTCGACACCGTTCCGGTACCTCATCCGATCGGCCCGTCCGAACAGACCTACGCATTCTTCCGTGGAGCGCATTATTATCTGGCCATGGGATTGGCCACGGTCCTGGTGATCCACGTGCTCGGGGCGATCCAGCACACCCTGATCGGAAAGGACTCGGTGCTCCAGCGCATGCTCCCTTTCGTACGCTGACGCTCGCCTTGATCTGTCTTGAGGCGGCGTCGGCCATGGCGGCCGATCGGTCCTATGCGGTCGATCCGGCACGGACCCGCGTCGAGTTCTCCGTCGACGCGACCGGCTTTGCCGGTGCCATCGGCACCATGAAGGTCCGCACCGGCAGCCTCCAGCTGGATCCTGCCCATCCCGACCAGGCCCGCGTCACGCTGGTTCTCGACGCTGCCTCCATCGACACGGGTTTTGCCGCCCGCGACGAAGCGATCCGCGGCAGCTCGTTCCTCAATGTCGGCGAATTCCCGGAAATCCATTTCACCACGACCGCCGTCTATCCCGACCGCGGCGACCACGCGACAGTGCTGGGCGAACTGCAGATGATCGGGGTGACCAAGCCGCTCGCGATCGACACCGAGTTGCTTGAGAAAACCACGGATGACGGCGCGTTGCGCTTCTCAGGCCATGCGCGGCTCGCGCGCAGCGACTGGGGCATGACCGCTTTCCTCCCCATGGTCGGTGACGATGTGCAGATCAGTTTTCAGCTGACAGCGGTACCAAGCCCGTGACGTAGCAGGGCAGCCCTGAAGTCGGCAGGAAACGGCGCCTCGGCACGTACGACGGCACCCGGCAGCCAGGGTATCTCGATCGACCTGGCATGGAGCATCAGGCGGCTGGCGGACCGGTCGCTTCCATAGATCGCGTCGCCCAGAAGCGGCGCCCCCAGCGCCTTCAGATGCACGCGGATCTGATGGGTCCGGCCGGTGCGCGGCCTGGCCTCGACCAGCGCCACCTTCTCGCCCCGCGCGATCACGCGGATATCGGTGACAGCGGCCTGCCCTTGCTCGCTGGGCTCCATCCACCAGCCACGCGCGGCGCTGCGCTTGATGAGCGGCAGGTCGATCCGGCCGTCCGCAAGGCCTGGTGCATCCTGCACCAGGGCCATGTAGGTCTTGCCGACCGCACCCTTGGCGAACAGCTCGCCCAGCCTCGCCAGCGCCGGCTTGGTCCGGCCGAGCACCAGGCAACCCGACGTGTCCCGGTCGAGCCGATGGGCAAGCCCCGGCGGCCGGCCCTTGCCGAAGGCCAGCCAGGGCAGAAGCGCATCCAGCGTCGCCCCTCCCTTGGGTCCGGCATGGACCGGCAGGCCAGCGGGCTTGTCCAGCACCAGCATCGCGTCGTCGCGAAACAGCACGCGCTTGATCAACGCCGCCGCTGCCGCCGGCATCTCCCCGGCCACTGGCGTCCAGCGACCACGCCGCTTGGCCTTCTGCATCGTGTCTCCCTGCACTCCGAACCTCATCCTTGCAGGCTGGCCGTCACGACGCTACATCACCTCCGCCGCGGAGGGATGCCGGAGTGGTCGATCGGGGCGGTCTCGAAAACCGTTGTACCAGCGATGGTACCGAGGGTTCGAATCCCTCTCCCTCCGCCAGATTGACTAAAAAGTATAATGCTTGGAGGAGCTTAGTGGAGTGGGCCCTTTCGCTTCCCACATCCATTCCCTCTTCCTGTTCCGGGTGTGGGCGAACCGTAGCGGGTGTTGGCGGACGTACCATCGGCATAGCAGTTGCTCCAGCACTAGGTCTTGTCGCCGGGTCGCAAAGCCAGATCATGAGTGAGCGATCTGAACGAAGGCAGCGCAATAGGCGGCGAACTTTAGTCCGCTCCATGATCCATACCATCATCGCCATCCGGCAGGTCGTCGGCGAGCTGAATGCAAAGCCCTACAGGATGAGCGAAGAGTAGCCGGATCAGGCAGCCGGCCGGCGCCATCCACGTTCGTGGTACTAGCAATAGCGGCAGGGACATGCTGCTGGCACCAGCCAGGGTCTGGTGTGAGGTGCCCCGGCCGAGGTTGGTCCATGTCGAACGTTAGCTTTTGGCGGATTTTCCCCAAGGAGGAGAACGAGCCATGAAGCGGAAGCGGTTTTCGGTGGAGCAGATCGTGGCAGTGCTGAAGCAGGCGGATCTGGGCCTGCCGGTGGCCGACCTGATCCGACAGAGGTAGCTCAAATGGCGGCCAAATTCCCTGTTTCTTCCCGCAGATCAGAGAACGACCCTTTGGGGATGGAGAAGAGTTCACAGCAGACTGCCTGCACCGCCAGTTTTTGCTGGATGGGCACGCATAATACCTTCAATGCATTTGGAACAAGCCTGAGCGGATAACAGGCCTAGAAGCTTGCTTCACCCGCTGGGCACGCAGATCGCTTCGCACGGGACACCGTCGCGATCGCCATCGAGGCGGATGGAGCCACAGCGTGCCAGGATGGCCAGGGCTTCTTCGCAAGAGGTCATCTCGGCACAGCTGGGTACTGGCCGACAGCCATCTCCTCTGCCAGCTCGGATGCTGGCCTTCCGTCCGGAACGCCATTGCCAGGGTGCCTCGGCACCGGCGCTGCTCCAGAGACCGATCCGGTCGCGGCGGGCTGCATCCTGAGCGGTCCTGAGGACAGGCCCTTGATCGTAGCGTGTGAATTGCCAAGCATGCCCCTCGCGGACCATGGCTACCCCGACGTCGCGGCCGTCCACCTGGATGCGGGCGACCGTGCGGCCATAGCGGTCCTGGTCCACCCGATCGACCTCCACCATGGACGTGCCCACCAGCCGCACGAGTGCGGAGCGGGCAAGGTCCCCGCCAGGCTGGCCTCGCTCCGGCGCATCGATGCCGAAGATCCGGATCGTTTCCAGCCGTCCTTTCGCGTGAACTCGCAGGGTGTCACCGTCCACGATCCGGGCGACCCGGACGGGATCTGCTGCGGCCGACACGGTGCACACGCAGGCGATCACGGCCGCCCACAAAAGGCGCACGAACATGTTTCTTTGCCTGAGGTGTCATCGACGCCCCGAGCATAGAAGAATTACTTCGACATCATAGTGGGATGGAAGCCGCCCACATAACCTGGGATGCCAGCCGTCGTTCGGCTGGCTGGTTGTGCCCTCAGTACAGCTCGGTCCGGTAGTTCTGGTCGATCTTCTGGTCGGCATCGTCGGCGTCCACGCCGGCGATCTGATCCGCGATGATCCGCCCGAGGCTGGGGAACTCCTTGCGGTTCTGCCTTGATTCCGGGTCCCATAGCCGGGAACGGATGAACGCCTTCGCACAGTGCATGAAGACCTCGTCCACCTTGACCAGGAGGCCCCCCACCGCCGGCTTGCCGTCGACCGCCAGCGCCTGCATCAGCTCGGGATCACGGGTGAAACTGGCAACGCCGTTCACGCGCAGCGTGTCGTCGAAACCCGGCACCATGAACAGCAGGCTGACGTTCGGATGCTTCGCGATGTTGCTGATCGAATCGATCCGGCGGTTGCCCGGCCGGTCCGGCAGCAAGAGCGTCCGGTCATCGAGGACTTTCACGAAGCCCGGTGGATCACCGCGCGGACTGACGTCCTGCCGGCCCTCGGCATCGGCCGTGCCCAGGACCAGAAGGGGTGACCGCGCGATGAAGGCGCGCGCGTGCTTGTCGAGCCTAGGCTGGACCTTGTCGCGGGCAAGGCCCGATACGTCGCCATAGCCCGTTCGTATCTCCTCCAAGGTCATCGCGCTGTCGGCCATTCGCTCCCCCTGTTCCGGCGCCTGCTCCGGCGCATGGTCTTACCAGCCCACCCGACTGTAGAGGTAGCGCTGAAACGATCGAAGATCGGCGCAGCGAAGGTGGCGGGCCGCTGCGATGTCGCCGGCCTCGATCGCTAGCACCAGTTCGTCCTGCATGTGCAGGGTGAACTGCAGGAACCCTTCGTCATAGGGCATGTCCTCGCTTAACGCGCACGCCAGGAATGGCGCGTAGCGCAGGTGCAGGCGAAAGATCATGTCGATCAGGATGGCAGAAGCCGAGCCGCGGGCGAGGCGACCGTTCCATTCCATCATGGTCTGCATGGTCGGCGCCAGGTCGATCCCGAAGCGGTAGGTGCGAAGGGTACGCGTGTATTCGAACAACTCGCGAGCTTCATCGGGCACCTGACGCGCTGCAAATCGAGCGGCGGCTTCGCCTTCGAGCAGCAGGCGCATCGACCAGATCTCGTCGACCAGCGCTCGATCCAGCGGCGGCACCCTGAACGACCGTCCTGGCGCGATCTCCAGTGCCGACGCCGCGACCAATCGGCCGACCGCCTCGCGCACGGGCTGCATGCTGGTGTTCAACGACACCGCCAGCTTGCGGAGACTGAGCTTCGCGTCCGGCAACAGCTGCCCGCTGAGGATGCGCCGTTCCAGATCCTGGTAGACCTGCTGCCCGAGCGTCCCGTCGTCACTTCCTTCGATCTGAAACTCAGGCGCGTATGCCGAGGCCTCGGTGCTAGACAGGTCGGGTCCCGACGTCATCGAAAAGATCTCGAACTGGTTGAAAGAAGCTGCATCTCGGCCAGGCAGCGGGCAGGAGCCAGATATCCCCGTGTCCCGGCCGAGAGCAACATGACGTCGCGCCGCGCGATCAGGCGATGGCCAGCCTAGCCAGTTCCGGCGTCATGCTGTCCAAGGCCGCGCCGAAGCGCTCGATGGCCTGATCGCATTCCGCTTCCGTGATGCAGAGCGGCGGCGAGAACGAGATCACTTCGATGAACGGCAGCGCGCGCACCATGAGATTGTGCTCGACCGCCCTGCCGGCGACCAAGCGGTGGACGTTGCTCGAAGGTGCGAACGGTCGCCTCTTGGCCCGGTCGGCCATGAACTCCACCCCGATCATCAGGCCTTCGCCACGTACGTCGCCCACGAAAGGATGGTCGGCCAGGCGTTGCCGGAGGCCGGCCAGCAGGTGCGCACCCACCTTGCCGGCATGGCCGACCATGTCTTCGTTCTCGAGGATCGCGATGTTGGCCAAGCCGATCGCGGCGCCCACCGGATGGCCCGAATAGGTGAAACCGTGCATCACCGGGCCGTATTCCGGAGAGGCCTTCTCGAGCACGTTCCAGATCCGCTCGGATACCACCGAAGCCGAGACCGGGAAGTAGGCGCTGGTAATGCCCTTGGCCAAGGTGACGAGGTCCGGCTTCAGGCCATAGAGCCCGGTGGCGAACCAGTGGCCGGTCCGACCGAAGCCGGTGATCACCTCGTCCGCGATCAGCAGGATGTCGTGGCGGTCGAGGACGGCCTGCAGCCGGTCGAAATAGCCCTTGGGCGGCAGGAGGACACCGCCTGTGCCCATGATCGGCTCGGCGATGAAGGCGCCGACCGTGTCGGGCCCCTCGCGCTCGATGATCGCCTCGATCTCGGCGATCATGCGGTTGCAGAAGGTCTCCTCGTCCTCGCCGGCCTCGGCGAATCGATAGAAGTGCGGGCAGCTGGTGTGGATGACATCCGCCGTCGGCAGGTCCCAGGCCTTGTGGTAGGACGGGATGCCCGTCAGCCTTGCAGCAGCGGCGGTCAGCCCGTGGTAGCCGCCCTGACGGGAGATGATCTTCTTCTTCTCCGGCGTGCCACGCAGGTTGGCGTAGTAACGCACCAACTTGTAGTTGGTGTCGTTGGCATCGGAACCGGAGCAGCCGAAGAAGACGCGCTTGAGGTGCCTCGCATTGGCACGCTCGTGGAACAGGCTCAGCACCTTGTCGGCCAGGCGGATGGTCGCCTCGTTCGACGACGAGCCAAAGATGTGGAAGTAGTTGAGGTCCAGGATCGCCTGCTTGGCCACCTCGGCGATCTCCGGCCGGCCATAGCCGATGTTCACGCACCACAGGCCGCCCGAGCAGTCGACGAACTCGCGGCCGCTGTGATCACGCAACCGGGCGCCTTGGCCGCGGTCCATGATGTGCGGTCCCTTGTCCATGTGGGTCGCGATGGAGGTCAGGGGGTGGAACAGGCTGTGCCGGTCCATGTCCTCCAGCGTGTAGTTGGCGCGACCGTCCAGGACCTCTTCATCAAGCATTTTGTGGTTCTCATTGGTTGTGCGGGCCGGCCGAGATTGGCCTTGCCTCCAGGTTCAGCGGCGATGTCGACCCGTCGCCCTAGCGGTCGCGCGGCATGTTGTTGCTCATCGCGTATCGAGCTTCACGAACAGGAACCAGAAGAACACGCCCATGACGGGCAGCGTGACGACCAGCACGATCGTCGCCAGGGAGAAGATGATCGGCACCTGCGACTGCTGGGACGCGGCCATGGCCCAGTTGTAGATCGGCATGGTCGTGTCGACGCCGCGCACGAACAGGGAGCGCAGCAGCTCGTTGAACGACAGGAGGAAGCCGAACACGCCCGCCCCGAAGATGCCCGGCCGCAGCAATGGCATTTCGATGTCCCAGAAGCGCCGCCACGGTGGAGCGCCCAGGTCCTCGGCCGCCTCCAGGAGGCGCAGGTCGAACCGGCTGGCAATGACCAGCACGAGCAGGAGGGCGAAGGGCAGCGCCCAGACCAACTGCGCCAGGAAGATCGACCACACCCCCAGCTTCAGTGCCAGGATGGTGCGCAGGAAGATGAACAGGGCCGCGCCCATGGTCAGGCCGGGGACGAACAAGGGCAGCAACGTCAAGAGCAGGACGGGCCCAGGTCGGCGCATGCGGGTGATCGCGCGCCCGACCATGGTGGCGATCACCATGCAGACGATCGCGACGAGCGTGCTCAGGACGAGGC
>NZ_DATAGQ010000176.1:0-15316 GCF_036263595.1 Geminicoccus sp.
TCCTCGTCCATCCTCCACCTCCTTGCAGTCCTCTACCTGCAATGCGGTGTCTCAAAGAACTGTAGGCCGGGAGACTGGGAACGGCTGCTGACGATGGCGCAGGAGCGTGGCGTGCAGCTGGGAATGACCTTCCTGGACGGCACGAACATCCGGGCGCACCAGAAGGCGGCCGATGCCCCTCAAAAAGGGGCAGCGGAACCCGATGCGCTGAGGGTGAGGCTCTTGGCCGATCTCGTGGTGGCTATGGAACGAAAGCCTGCGTGATCGCGGATGGCTCTGGCCGCGCCATCGCCTTCAGCTTGGCACCCGGACAGGCCTACGAACTGCCGCAGGCAATCGGCCTGCTTGCCCGTCTGCCGGGCATGCCACGCTGGGTCGTGGCAGATCGCGGCTATACCAGCCATGCCTTCCGCGAGCACATCTGGAACCTGGGCGCACGACCGGCGATACCACCGCAGCGGCATGAGGCACCGGTCGCCTGCCCGTCCTGGATCTACAACAATCGCAACCGGGTGGAGCGCTTGTGGGCCAGGCTCAAGGAGTGGCGCGCCATTGCTACTCGCCACGAGAAGACCGCCTGCTCCTTCATGGGCGTCCTCTGCCTCGCCGCCGCACTCGACTGGCTCAGGAGCTAACGGACCCTAGCGGCAACGCGACAGGAGATAGTCGGCCAGCCGCATGCAGTAGCCCCTGACCCGCTCTTCGGGATCATCACTTTTGAGCAGCCGCACGATCTCCTCATAATAGGGGGGTATGGAAACAGGTTGGGACCTGATGTGAGCCAGCGTTCTCGCGAGGTCTTCCTTTCTCGGCAAGACCATGCACGTTTCGCCGGCATCGTCATCTGGAACGACCTTGATTCGGTGCGCCCTGTCAGGAAACTCTAGCGTATCGGCCAGAATAGTCTTTGCGTCGCGCTCTAACTCCTGCCGCGTGCAACCGTTTTCCTCCAGTGCATGCTCCTTGATGAGCCTGCCCAATTCCGCGAGTTGGGTGATCTCCAACTTGGCCATGTTCAACGCTCCTGTTCTTGTGGCCATCAAAATGCAGCGCAGCTAGTGCCACGTGATGTGCTTCAGACTAGAGGCCAGCCGCAGAATGTCATGATCTGGCTGCTCTTGATCGAACAGCCTGATGAAATCCGCCAGGGTGACAAGTGACTGGCGCTCCATAAAGGCCAGATCTCGCATGACCTTGGGGTCAATTCGAAGGTCATGCAAGCCATGCGCTAGGATGAAGGAGCCTAAGCGGCCCAACTTTGCGCCATCCCCATGAACGGCAGCCTCCTGGAGAAGATAATAGCCGAGCGGTGTAATCCGGCAGAACTGTGCATCTTCTTCAACGACCCTGTCCAGCCACCTGATGATCTGACGAAACCGTTCGGGCTGATAGGCTGCTGGTCGCATGCGCTGACCCTCCAGAACTTCGAAGGCGAGATCGGCAAATCCCCACTCAGTCAGGAGTTGGTTGAGGTGTCGTGCGCAGTCCTGGCCTGAGGGATAGGTACAGCTCAAGGTGAGATCAGCATCGCTCAGGCTGTCGCCGCCACGTCCGACCTTTCGCTTGGCGAGTGTATGGTAGATGAACGGCGTGATCGGGCGCGCGGCTTGCGGCGGGTTCTTTGGGTCGACCTCGAAGAAGAACCGCCAGTTGACCTTTCTGGGTTGAAGGTCGGGCGGCCAGGGCATGGAGGCATCGTCGGTCTGGTCGCGCATGAGCGTCAACAACAGAGCCGGCTCGTCGAGCTTCTCGTTGAGTGTATAAGCGCCGCGTACCATGGCATGGCCGATACGACCGCAGACTAGGGGCAGTTCGATCCACCAGTTCGACTGGGTGATGTTGGCAACGTGCGGCTTGAGAGGTGGAGGAAGCGACTGGCTCAGGGGAACCGACTGCGTATCCATCAACATGGTGTAGATCGGTGGATCCAGGAGCCGCTTGAGGTAGTCGACAAAAATCACCTGACGGAAGATGGCCACCATCACATGCCGGGCGTTCGGCAAAAGGAGGTCGTCACTCATCCCGCCGACGCGAACAAAGGCGTCAACGATCTTGTTGTGCATGGTCATGAACAGGAAGGTAAGTTGGGCCAACACCCAATTGTCGTCGTTGCGCGGGTCGGCCAATACGGGCACCAATGGGCCGTCCTGAACAGGCGTCCTGGCGATGTCGTCTGCATCCACGTCGAACTTGCACAATGTCTGCGTCTGAGGATGCCTGATGAACAAGCCTTCCTGAGGGACGCCTTGACCATAGAGCGTCTCCAGTTCCAGCGCGGCTGAGCTTCCACGCAACGTGAAGAAGCCTTCGCGGCCGTGTTGGCTACGCACCCCCGCTAGTCGAACGGAGAGGTCATGGGCGAGCAATTGCCCGAAGTAGGTGTATCCTGCCGGTACCGACGGGACCTGAAGCGGACCCCTGGGATCGGCAGAGGATGTTCGCTCTAAAGCGATCTTCTTGAGCTGATCCTGGCTCACATGTCCAAAGACATTGCTCGCCGGCTTTGCAGTCTGTCCATCCAAATGATCTGTCATCGGTCACCCCGCTGACACTTTAGGCATGGCATGTTTATGAACCGACCTGCGTGAATGCAGCGTGAATTGCTGTTCTACGCATTTCATGCTGAGCGAACGCTCATTTCCGACCGCCTTGCTAGTCCTGAACACGCGGTGAATGTGAAGGCCAGAAGCCTGGCAAGACTGCGGGAACCGGGCCGAGGAGACGCGAGCGCCACCCTGTCGCTTTGTCGATGGATGTAGCCCTAACCTCTCACTGGTCGATCTCATTGCTCCTAGATGCAGGGCCTGACAGTCCTGTTGCTATACAGAATTTAGACTGTCTTATACTGGACAGTATTTGGTATTCTGGAACATGGGGCTCAGGGCACTGGGGAAGTGTTACTTTCTACTGAACCGGCGCCCTCCTTTTTCAACATATGCTTGAACCACGATTGCATTCCGGGTCTGGGCTGCTCCAGTGGCAATAAGGTAAGGTCGGTACGTGTTCGACTAGCCTATGGAGCAGCCTGGTATTCTCGAGGACAAGCCGGTGTCCTGCCTTTTACTTCACCACAGGGAAGTGCTGCAAACGCGGTGAGTAGAACAACGAGCCAGCACTGCCGCCGGCTACGCCCTTCGCATGTCTTGGCAGATGGTCGGCACGATGCTGCTTTTCTGCAGCGACGTATGTCAGCGTGAGATGCGCCGGTCCATCCGGACCAGCGAGATGCGATGCCTTTCGATCTGTCGAGGTATTTATTCTCGGAGAGTAAGCATGATCGAATTACTGATCGTGGCCTGCTTATTGACGGGCGAGTGCAAGGAAGTCAGACTTACCTATGACGCTCAGGACGTTTCGTTGCTGACCTGCAGCCTTTTTGGCCAGATGGAGGCGGCGCGATGGCAGCGGCAGCATCCGGAGTGGCAGGTTCGGCGCTGGCGCTGCGGCGTTCCTCGACAGGAAGATGCTAGGGCCTGAAGTTCAGAAAGGTTGCCCATCCCCTCTTCAGCAAGGTGTGACAGGTACGGTGGCGACATGAACCAAGATGTGCCACAAGTACTTGAAGAAGCTGGTGATGCCTCGGTGACCCAAACACCCGACCTATGCATTACAAACAATAGGTTCCTCTAGCGCCATATCTTATCAAGGAACACCACCTCGGGCAGTTTCACGAGTGGTAGATGGTCCTAACTCTGGCAACTGGTCCGGCCAATAGGCGAACTTTCGAGCGATCTGAACCCTGAGACGGATGGATGCCATGAAGTGTCCTCTTAACCTCCTTCTGACGAACGTCTCGACGGTCTCCCACGGTCGTCTGCCCTGGTTGCGGTAGCCCAGGTGCGGCCGCTCGTGGTTGTAATGGTACAGCCGGGCATCGAGATCGATCTGTAGCGCCTCGACACTCTCGAACAGCTTTTGGTGCATCGCCGGCCGGAAGAACTCCTCCAGCACGGTGCCGTTGAAGCGCTCGACAAAGCCATCGGGCGGAGCCCGATCCCCCGGAGGGATGTCAGCAGAGCTGACAGGGGTGCGCGGCGTGCGGACCTTGGTCTTGCGATGCTCGATGTCGCCCAGCGCCAGGTACAGTTCATAAGGATGCCGCTCGGTCCCGCAGAACTCCCGCCCGTTGTCCGTCAGCACGGCTGACACCGGCAGGCCCAGCTTGGCGTAGAACGGCAGGACGTCATTGTGCAGCACCGCCACCGCCGCCTCGGGCTGCTTGGAGACGTGCAGGAAGCCGAAAGCGTAGGAGCCGTAGGTATCGACTACCGCGTGCAGGTAGACACAACCGATGCCCTTCAGGACGCCGACCATCGACAGCAGAGCTGTCGATCCATTCCGTGAGCGGATGGCGATCCTCAAGATCGCCAAGGGAAGGTGTCGGCCGAGAGCAACTGGCCCGGCCGCTCGCTCTCGACGTGGCGCTCCTTGAAGCAGGGATTGAGCTTCTCCAGGAAGGCGACCTGCTCCGGTGACAGCTCGATCACGTGGTCGGCGCTCTACTGCTCCAAGGCCAGCCCCCGCTCATGACTTCGCCTCAGCCTTCGCCCTTGCCGCCGTTATCGCATTCTTGTGCTGATCGGGTTCGGAACCTTAGCCGAGGTCATCTCACGGCAGGGGTCTACTCTTTCGGCTGCAAGGCGCATTACATCTCACACAATGCAGTCCTAAACGAAAGTAACTTCTTAATCTTCGTTTGTGTTGACAAGCCAATGCTACGTTGGAAGATTGCCATCTACTAGATAGCTAATGAGTCGCTCTGAAGCCTCGCCGAGTTTGCAAGGCTGCTTAGTTGAGCAATCCGAGCCATTCCAGGGGGCTGATCGCATGACTTCTGCGGACGACGACTCACAGCTTGCTCCTACCGCTATGGCGACCAGCCGCGGGGTTCTTGATCCTCTGGATCATGGTTCGCCCTTTTCTCCCTGGCGTGGCCTGCAGGTTGACGAGGTGGTCGATGAGTATAACGGCCGTGGCGTACGTGTCGGGGTGATCGACAGTGGGTTCATTCGTCAGCATGTGGATCTGGCGAGAGCTTATCGTGCCGAGCTCGATGTTGATGTCGCCGATGGCGATGCCGACGCTACCGATCTTGATCCTACAAATAGTCATGGAACCACTGTCGCAAGTGTTCTTGCTGGTGGTGCCAACGGGCTCGGTGGATCCGGCGTGGCGCGCGGCGTCGATCTGATCGGCTACCGTGTTGCGCTTGAGCGTGGCGCACCACAAGTCGAAGCCGCCTTGGATCATGCACTTCGATCCAAGGTAGCGGTGGTCAACGGCAGCTTTGGCAGTACCTTTGTCACGAGCAGCAGCGTGCCGATCCTCCAGGAGTTTGCCACCGAGGCGCGTGGCGGCCTGGGCGGCGCGATTGTCCTCTCCTCGGGCAACGAGGGGCATGTTGGCATGGACACCAACCTGTCGGAGCTTACCAACCAGCGCTATGCGATCGTCGTGGGCGGGGTCGAGCGTACGGGTGATGAGCTGTACTTCGCCACCTCCGGTGAGAGCCTGCTGATAAGCGGCATTGCCTCAAACGTGCCAGGAGCCGACACCAGCCAAGGTCTAGCAGGCTTTGCCCAGCACGACGGGACCAGCTTCTCCGCACCACAGGTCAGCGGCGTCATCGCCTTGATGTTGCAGGCCAACCCACTGCTCGGGATCCGCGACATCCGCGAGATCCTGGCGGTCTCGGCGCAACACGGCATGCGCACCACGGATAGTGGCGTCAACGACGGTCAGGGGCTCTGGTTCGAGCGCAACGGCGCGGATATCTGGAATGGCGGCGGGCTGGGCTTCGACCGTGATGTTGGTTTTGGCATCCTGGACGCGAGAGCTGCGATGCGGCTGGCCGAAGCCTGGCACGAGCCGGGCCGGGGCTTTGCCGATCAGATCCAGACCATCAGCACCTTTTCCGGTCCAGGCGGCGGACCGGACTCCGGGGTGCACGCCAAGATCGTCATGAGCCAAGCCCAACTGACGCTCGAGGACGTCACGGTCCGAATCAGCTTTCAGCATCCGGACTGGACGACCGTTCGAGTATTGCTGGTCTCACCCTCAGGCACGGTCGCCACCTTGTTCGATGGGAGCACAATCGCTTGGTCGAGCGAGCAAATCACGGCACCAGTACCCAGCGGCCGGTTCTCCGGCACGTTCTCGATCAACCGGTTCATGGGTGAAGACAGCTTTGGCACTTGGCGGATCGAGATCGAGGATAGCTGGAACGACGGGCTCCACCTTAGCGACTTCGCCGGCTCGATCCAGGTGGCTGGCCATCATGATCTGGGTGGCAAGACGCATTTTCTGACCGACGAGTTATCCCGGCTCACCGGGACTACCACGTTGGTGGCAACCGATCAGGCCGACACGCTCAACGCAGCGGCCACCTGGACCAATGCGGTGATCGATCTTCGGCCCAAAGCCGTCTCCACCATCGACGGCGTCCGGGTGCAGCTGGACGGCCTGTTCGAGCATGCCGCCGGCTCCGAAGCAGACGACCTGATCACCGGCAACCAGCTGGCCAACCGCCTTTGGGGCGGTCGAGGCCATGATACTCTGCACGGCGGTGACGGCGGCGACCTCTTGCTGGGCTCGTTTGGCGCCGACCGGCTCATTGGCCAAGCCGGCAACGATGATCTGCGCGGCGAGGCTGGTAATGATCGCCTGGAAGGAGGCCTTGGGAACAACCGGCTGTTCGGGGGTGCCGGCAACGACACGCTGGTCGGGGCTGCTCAGGCGGATCTACTCGATGGTGGTGCCGGTGAAGATCGACTGCGGGGCGGTTCTGGCGCCGATGTGTTCCGGCTGGGAGAAGGTGCGCTCGATGGTCCGATCGACCTGATCCTGGACTTCATGCCAGGTGAGGATCGGATCGATCTGGGTCCGTTGTTCGACCTGATGAGTGCTTCAGGGCGCCCCGCACTGGTGCAGTCTGGAGCCGTTGGCACCACCACACGTTTGGTGGTCGACACTAACGGTGCCACCGAGGGCGGCTGGAAGATCATTGCTGACCTTTTAAACATCAAAAATTTCGACTTGAGCAATGATGTGGTGCTGAATCATCCAGATCAATGGCAATGGTTCTGATGGCAATCATCAAATTCATTGCAGTGCAGAAAATGTAATCTTGCCAAGTTCTACAGCTATACTTCCAAGGAAGATTCTTAGCTGCTGATGAGGGCTTGCCGATTCGGCAATTGGCTGATCCAGTTCTGATTGTTAAGTTAGCTACTGAAATACTGCTATTCGCAAGCAGAGAGTGCAAGTCGTGGCAGGGCTAATCTTCTCCTTATGTCGTGTAATCCAAGCTAATGTTGCGCGCGTACAGCAACATGCTCAACTTTTGCTTAGCGGCTTGGTGTTCGGCCGGATCGGCAGGTTCAGTGTGAACTGCATCCAGAAAAGCGCCGCAGATCCCTGATCTGCGCTTGAAGCTCCCTGTCCCTTCTGCAGGATTCCCTGTTTGATCATACAGGGAACTGCCACGACTATGGGTTGATCGGCTGAGGTAATTGTGGGCCCGAAGGAAGCCTAGGTGGTGAGAATCGTCGATCTTCCCCGTATTTTCACGTCAAACAGGGAAAAGCCGGCATCATCAGAGCGAAGCCGAGTTCACTCATGACTGCCTGCACCGCCAGCACTAAACTATGTTTTCATTAAATCTTATTCTTCTGCTAGTACCCCTGAAACTGTCCCACTTTCCGCTGAGTTAGCAGGTTTGCGGTCGTGGACAGTGGTCAGCAGAGACGCTCCAGGTTCGCGCTGTGGTCGCCACCTGTGGGCGTCTCCGTTGGCCGGTGTTGCAGTATCATATGCCACGGTGCCTGGCATACCTGACAGCTGCCGTCGGCCTTCCTGAACTGGCTGGTGTAACGGATGGTCTGGATGCTTGCGCTCAGACCAGGCCCAGGAGCTGGTACTGTTCGTGCCAGTCGAGTGGCACCGAGCGCAACTGCATGAGCCTGGTGGCGCTGAGCCCGGCCGGCTGGCGCCCTTCCACGATGGCGGTGACGATCTTCGGTGACAGGAAGGTCAGGCGGAGGAGCCGGGTCAGGTAGGAGCCGGTGACGCCCTCCGTCCTGGCCAGCGTGGCGATGGTGGTACCATCTCCCTGCAGCAGCCGATCGTGCAGCCGCCGCGCCTTGCTGATCAGCCGGAGCAAGGTCAGGTCGACCTGGGACGTGGTCTGCCCGTCCACGACCAGCTGGACACCTCCATTTACCGGCCAACGCGCGGGGCCGGGCCGCCTCGTACGGCGAGGTGACGACGACCGCGGCTCTGCGTTGACAGGATACTGCCTTCGGGCTGCTCAGCCGTATGCCTACAGGTTCTGCTGGCGCCATTCAGCCAAGCACGGTCTGCCGCTCGAGCCAGATCAGTCGGCGCATATTGTAGAGGAGGTTGGCGAGCCCGATCTTGGTTGTCGCCCTGGCAATGCCGATGGTGCGGACGAACAGGCCCATCCTGGCCTTCTGCTCGGCGAACACGTGCTCGATATGTGCGCGGCCGACTTCTTGGCGTTGGCCCTCGCGGTGTGTTTCGGCATGGGCCGGTGCGGCACCTTCTTGCGATGGATGCGACTCACCAGCATGCGCTGAGATAGCAGTGCCTCGTTCTTCTTCGACCGGTAGCCGCTGTCGGCCCAGACGACCGCTGATGTGTTGCTCGGATCGAGCAAGTCACCCAGGCGACTTCCCTCATGCGCGGCAGCATCGGTAACGAGCCATCGCCGGATCAGGCGATGCCGCCGGTCGGTGCTGATATGGTTCTGGTAGCCGAAGGCGGGGATCGCCAGGTCGACCTGCTTCCGCCCATCCTCCTGCGGCTTGGCCTTGGTGTACTTGACCGTCCATGATCCGTCAGCAGACGGATCATCCAACACCGAAGGTGCCAAGGCCAGGAGACCTTGGCGGGCGAGGCATCGCGGTCCTTCTGCCGTAGCTTCGCCGGCTCGGCCTGCCACGCCTCGGGAACGCGCTCCTCCTTGATCGCCTGCTTCTCCGTCTTGGTGTTCCGCTGTTTAGGTGCAGGAATGATGCTGGCATCGACAAGCTGACCAGACATGGCGAGATAGCCGGCTTCGCGCAGCTGCCGATCGAACAGATCGAACAGCCGCAGGGTGGCACCCGCCTTCGTCAGCTGTTGGCGGAAGGTCCAGATCGTGTTCGCATCAGGTACCGGATCGCCGTGGCCAAGGCCGAGAAAGCGGATCCAGGTGAGCCGGTCACGCAGGTAGAACTCCGTGCGCTCATCGCTCAGGTTGTTCTGGGTCTGCAGGACCAACACCTTGAACATCAGGACATGGTCGAACGGTGGCCTGCCCCCCTTCGACCGATCCGCTCGCGGCACCGCCGCCTCCAGCTCTGACCGGAACAGCTCGAAGTCCACCACGGCAGCCAGGCGTTCGAGATCATCGCCCTTCCTCGACAGGCCGGCCAAACGCTCCTCGACGTCGAAGAAACCAGCCTGACCCGCCATGCCCGCCTCCTACCTGGCTGGCCTCAGCCCACCACCGATGCCGGCCATGCACGAGCAGGTTTTAGAGGCGCCCACATGCCTCGCCGGAAGTTCTGCTGTTCAACGACGTCGTGATATATATCGTCTTCATTGAAATCTGTGCAGATCTGCACTGACGACCAGTTTAGCCTTGATCTAATAATCTTCACCATTGGTCGGTGCTGACGCTGTGCTGTACGGCAGACGTATTGCTGGTCAAGACCGATCATGCAGGGAAGGCCGGCATGACAGGAATAGAAAGTTCTCCCGCACAAGATACCTCGGCGCTTCATGATTCGGAGCTACACATCGACTACGACGTGACGGCACTATCCCTCACGATCTACTACAACCGTGACGGTGACCACGACCATGACGGGATGATGTTCGCGCTCACGGCGAACGTCCCTATCCTCAAGTACATCAAGGCCTTGGCACGTTCCGAGCCGCCACGTAACGACGACGACCGGCCTGAGAAGTGGCAAAAGGCGGCGGAAGAGCGAGCCAAGAAGATCCACGTCGAGCTGCCGCGCACGCCAGCGCAGGCGCGGCAACCGCATCCACTCGTCCGGCCACTCGTGCTGCGTGCTCGCAAGGGCGAGCGTGTCAGGGTCAAGCTGCACAACGACATCAGGCACCGCGACATCGGCATTCACCTTGTCGCCGACGGCTATGACGTCAAAGAACATGACGGCTCCCAGGTGGGCAACAACGGTTCCAGCCTCGTTGCTTATGGGGAATCTCGCACGTACGACTGGCACTGCCGACACGAAGGAGTTTTTCCGTTCCACGACGCTGGGAACTACTCGGGCGGCGAGGATGGCACCAACGTCCATGGATTGTTCGGCGCGCTGATCGTGGAGCCCGAGGGCACGATCTGGCGTGACCCGGTGACAGGCTTTCTCTCCCACAGCGGCGGACAACCCCGCCAGCTGGACGGTCTCTATGTCGACGTCCTGCCCAAGGATGCGGATCGACACGAGCCTGGACGCTCGGAGACGACGCTGGAAAATCACGTGTGGCCCGATCCGGAACCATACTTCGACTTTGGGAACACCCCCCATCGCGAGTTCGTCATCTTCTTCCACGACGAACCAGAGTTCCTGCCCGCCCATGGTCATCTGGAAGCCAGCCTCTGTGACCACGGCCAGCATAACGGACGGCCCGGCCATGGCGATCATGGAGGCGGCCAGCATGGTGGCCACGACGACCTCCCGATCATGCCCATCTCGTACCGCGCCGAACCGATGATCAACCGTGAGCGGCGACTCTGGAGGCTGCTGCGCTCCGGCCACGGGCTGGAGCGTCCCGTCCTGAACGAGGAGCAGCACCACAGCTCCTGGATGTTCGGCGACCCGGTGACCCCGATCCTCAAGGCCTATATTGGCGACCCTGTACGGATCCGCTTCGTCCATGCTGCCGTCAAGGAGACGCACGTCTTCCATCTGCACCTGTACGAATGGCATGCCGTCGCTGGCAATCGACAGTCACCCAGGATCGACGCCATCTCCGTCAGCCCACAGACGGGGCACACCATCGAGCCGGTCTGGGGTGCGGGCAATCGGCATCAGGTGGCGGGAGACGTGATCTGGCACTGCCACCTGTACCCGCATTTCCATGAGGGCATGTGGGGGATGTTCCGCACCTTCGAGACACGCCAGCACGGTCGTCCCGGCGCGCATCTGTATTCGGACGATCCTGTGTATGCCGGGCGGCGGATCGGCCTCTACCCGGACGGTACGCTCATCGAGAAGCTTCTTCCCCTGCCGGGCCGCGTGCTCCCGCCGGAGCCGACTCCGGAGCGTCCGGGCTATCCGCTCTATATCCCGGGCAAGCTGGCGCAGAAGTCACCGCGGCCGCCATGGCCGGACCGGGAGTTCACGGAGGAGGAACTCCATCAAGCCGAGTACGCACCTCCGCCCAACGTGACCTCGCTGCTCGCGGCGGACATGCCGGCCGACTTCGACTACCGCCCGATCCCGACCGACCTGGAGCGAAGGGCGTTCAACGAGCGGCCCGTGCCCGGCGAACTCTTCACGCGCAATCCCCTGAACAAGCAGCAGGCGGCTATCTACGACCCCACGGATGATCCTCCCTATCCCGGCCGCGATGAGGATCACAGGAAGTTCAGGCGGAACGTCGTCCGAGAGGTCGCCCACGACATGGTCGTGGCCATGCAGGACATCGTCTACAACAGCCATGGCTGGCACGACATCCACGGCCATCTCTACTACCTGGAGGCGGACGGCGATCCGGCGACACGGTCCGGCTCCGTGGAGCCGCTATTCTTCCGCGCCAGGCACGGACAGATCGTCAACGTGACGCTGCGGAATGCTACGCCAACAACGATTCGCGAGACCGCGTTCGACCATGCCTTTCCACCTTGCCGCGCCCTGCCATGGGAGGGGGAGTGCGCCGCCCATGTCCACATGGTCAAGTTCGACCCCATCTGCGCGGATGGTGCAGCTACCGGCTGGAACTACATCAGTGGTGCCCGCCACGGCAGGAGGATGGTGTATCGCTGGTGGGCCGACCAGGAGTTCGGCACGATCTTCTTCCACGACCACCTGTTCGCCAACCACCGTCAGAAGCACGGTCTGTTCGGTGCCCTGCTCGTCGAGCCCGCCGGCTCGCATTTCCTTCACCCGATCGAGCCGGGACGGGAAATCGTCAGCGGTGTCCAGGCGATGATCGTGCGCCACGAGGACGACAAGGGGGACGAGACGGATCCCCAGAGACGGATGTGGTTCCGGGAGTTCTGCATCGGTATCGGTGACTTCATCCCGATGTGGAATCGCAGGGGTGAGCCCCTCAACCCACCGGCGGTCCCAGGTGGGCATGGTGACCAGGGCGTCATGGGACTCAACTACCGCAGCGCGCCTGTCCGGGAGCGGCCGGGGGACCCGGCGTACTGGTTCAGTTCGCGGGTGCACGGTGATCCGGACACCACGATCTTCAGAACCTATGCGGACGATCCGATCTGGATCCGCATCCTCCAGGGCTCTCACGAGGAACAGCACAGCTTCCAGATCCACGGGCTACGCTGGCGGCGATTCAGGGCGCAGATGGACTCCGCGATCCGCAACCAGCAGTCGCTCGGGATCTCGGAGGCGTTCACCTTCATCAACGAGATTCCGTTCGGCCCGGGCGACTACATGTACAAGCTGTCGAGCGCCGACGACCTCTGGCTCGGTTGCTGGGGACTGATCCGTGCCTTGCCGAGGCCACAGGAGGAAGAGTGCCTCGATCTGCCCACCTGCGACCAGGACCCGTGTTCGGAGATTACCGTTCCGCCCATGCCGGAGACGAGGCGGGAGTTCAGGGTCACGGCCGAGCGGCAGTCGCTGTCATACCGGCCCACGGACATCGTCGACCCGTTCGGGCTCGTCTACCGCCTGACGGAAGTGAAGGACCCGGATGGGGAGTGGGTGCCGGCGGGATCGCCTGCCGGCGAGGTGCATGAGCCGCTCGTCCTGTGGTGCAGGGAGGGCGAGCAGGTCGTGGTGGAACTGCATAATGGCCTCGATCCGGGGGAGACGCTGAAGCCCGAGCCACATGCACCGGAGGTGCCGGTGGAGAGGCCCAAGCGTCAGGTCTCCATGCACGTATCCATGCATGCTGATCTGCTTCGGTACGACATCCTGACGAGTGACGGCACGAATGCGGGAGCGAATCCTCCACAGACGGTGCCGCCCGGGAGTACACGGACATACTATTGGGACACCTCCCGTCCCGGGATCTGCGGGACGAACGAGGGTCAAGAAAAGAGCGAGCCACTCGGGCCAGTGCTCCTGCAGGACATGGCAGACTTCCGGAACCATCGTCACCATGGGCTGATTGGAGCCCTGGTCGTTCTGCCGGAGGATGCGACTCCGTTTCCGGTCGAGGCCGGAAGCACGACTGCGAGTTCGCTCGACAGACCGGTCTGGCACGGTGCCCGCGTGACGGTTGTAGAGGGGCATGGCGGCGCCTCAAGAGAGAGCGGTGACCATCGGGAAGAGCACATGGTGCTGCTGATGCAGGACGGCTTGCGGCTCTTCACAAGCGGACCGGATGGTGGCGTCGGATATCCGCTGCCTGACCCACCTCAGGAAGAGCCCGGGGAGGGAGAAAAGGAGGATCAGGGGCAGAAGGGGTTCAACTACCGCAGCGAGCCGATAGGGCCCGTCTTCGATCCCCAAGGACATCCTTACACCCGCCTGAGGCCCGATCCTGCGACGCCGGTATGGCAGGTGGCGAGCGGTGCGTCCGTGAAGCTCCACCTCGTGGGTGCCTGTGACAAGCCGCGACACCACAGCTTCACGATCCATGGCGTGGCATGGGAAGAGCATCGTTTCGATCCTCCAGCAAACGGTCGGGCCATGGTCTCGTCCGAGTCGGCCGTCACCTGCGGCACGGTGAGGACACTCACGTTCATGCCCGAGTTCCAGGGAGACCACGCCTACCGAAGCGGCGTGCTGAGGTGGGACGTACCGCAGGGGATGTGGGGGGTGCTGCGAGTGAGGGAGGACGGAAGTTCCGGGGTGCCCGTCGCCGTACGGGACAAGGAAGCAACGACCGCTTCTTCTCATCCACACGAGGTAGTGGCTGACGAGCTGCATGTCGTCGCCCAGGCTGATCCAGGTTCGCCTGTCACCATCGAGGTAACGGTCCGGCCATCTGTTCCATCCGGGTCGGCTGACAAGGATCCCGGCCAGGAGACGTAACCCTACCGCTCCGTACTGCGAAGGCATGTTCGAATAGGTGACAAGGCTAACCCGTCAGAACATGCAGCTATCGAGAAAGGCCAGCAGCACCATGAACATCTGCGAGCAGGCGCGCCAGCAACCAAAGGAGGATCTCGGCCAGGACCACTGCTGGACAAGGCATCAGTGCCAGACGCTTATGACCATGATCGCGCTCTGCTTGTCTCAGAACCTTCGTCTCAGCGAGGGGGAAAGACAGGGCCGTCCGCCGAGACCGATCCCGCCAATCGCCCAATGCCGGCTGGCCAAGGTGCTCCACCACATTTGGACCTGCTGCCCACACCTGCGGCAGCGACCTTGGCGACCGCCTACTGGCTGGACCGCCAAGGTCGGGTCAGCGGAGAGGAAGGTTCCGAGCATGTCGCTCAGCAACGGCAGCCACCTTGGCCCGCTCCCATTGATAGAACTGCTCGATGGCCTCGTCATTCGCGGCTTCGATGGTCATGTCCAAGAGCATCGCTCGTGGGCGGATCATGGCTGCCAGCCAGTCTAGTGCCTGCGTGATGTCGCGCAGTTCCATAGGGCTGCCCGGCAACGGCCTCTTCGTCAGCGCGAACCGCTGCACCGGATTGGTCGAGATTGAAACGTAAGGAAGGTCGTCGAAGGTATAGTCCGTCACGACCGATCCATCGCACGGCAACAGCGCGCCCAAGCCATGGCAAGGATAGCCGTCCTTGTCTTCCTTCGGAAACAGCCGGGTCACGTCGCCTCGGTAGAGGCCGAAGGCGTCGAACGAATAGCGGTCATACCTGCATAGCTCGGTATATGTTTCAAGCTGCTTGAACATCGGGCGGATGATCGGCAGCACTTCGCGCGAGGTACGGTCAAGACAATCGAAAAAGTTAATCCTGACCGACCACAGGTCAGTCCCAATCTGGCCCAATCGAATATTTCGCTGGTTCTTGCGCAGCCGAATCACGTTCTTAACAGGACTCATCATGACACGATTCCTTTTCACAAGATTTGAAAGCAAAAGGCCCCGGCTGCTACTCAGCCGTTGGCATGCCACAGGCCTCGGCGGCCGTTGCTGTCATAGATGTGTCAACTTCTGTGCAGCGACGTGATGTTGCCGCCAA